>CANGPX010000040.1 GCA_947456095.1 Acidimicrobiaceae bacterium | reverse complement strand
TCCATAGCGGCGTCGACAAAACGCTCAACGAGAATCCATGCTGCATCCCACCGCTGTTTCGTGAGCTCCACGGTCAGGCAGCGTTCGAGATTTCGGATGATTTCTAAGAGTTGATCGCTCGCGGTACTTGGATTGAACAATTGAGGACAACGCAGCAATGCCTCAGGGTCCAAGAGATTGGCGTGTTTGGCAAAGGTGAGGAATTCGGTCGCCGCTCCTTCCCCTACAGCTCCTTTCAACAAATGAAATTGGGTGGACTTTGACGCCTTTGCCGCATCGCTTGCCGCCAAGACCGTGATGGCCATCTCCCATGAACGAGGACTCGGCCACGGTCCACCTTGGTCGGCGCCCAAACTCGGCAGCACATGGAGCAGTGAGGGCTTTCGCTCAATGAAGGTGGCAAGAATTTCGGCCCATGCCGCTCGCTCGTTGTCGAACGTTGTTGGGACGTTGAGTGATGGAGATGCAGTCCAGCCGGTCCTGATCCCTTGAGAAAAGGTCCGAGCAGAAGCCTCGTGGTAGAGGTGGAGCAAGCGATTGGCCATTGGTGGGCTTAAATCCACGCCAGCTGCGGCTGATTCTGGTGGGTTGGCTGCACAGAGAACAGAAATCGATTCTGGAAGACGTACGTCTCCAACGACTCGCTCATTGATGATGCGCAACATTGCTCCTTGAACACTTGGATCGACGGTGGTCAACTCATCGAGGAACAAAATTGTGTTGGGTCGAGTAAGGCAGTCAAGCACCCAGTCGCGAGGCATGGTGCGAACTCGATCGCCATCTCGCACGGGGAGCCCAACAAGGTCTGAAGCCTCATAGAGCGAGCCAAGAATGGTGTGAACAGGTCGACCAAGCGACGCTCCAATGGCCTCAACCATTGCGGTCTTGCCAATGCCAGGCAGCCCCCAAATCATGGCTGGGGTGTTGGTGGCAATGCACAGTGCCAATGCGTGGTCGATGGTATCCATAGCGTTCTCCTCTCGGGGGAGCAGAACGTAGTCGAACAGACGTTCGTTGTCAGGTGACCTTCAAACTGTGACCTTGAGCAGGATTTACTCTCCGCTCAACGAACTTCAAGTTCGGTGAATGCCCTAGCGGCCGTGCACTCGGGCCCACTGAGCCACTGATTCAACCCCAGGACCGCTGAGGCCTCGGGCAGCGTTCGGGCGAGCCATCATTGCCATGGCGAGATCGAGTGATGCACCTTGCACTTGTGGTCCTCGACCAGCCCTCCACTCAGCATCAGAAGCGACAAAGGTGACATTTGGGAGCGGGGCGGCGACAAATTCCAACAATGCGGTGTCTGATGCCAAAAATGCCAAGAGTGGGGAAAAGTCAAAATTCATGTCGGGGAGCTCAAGGCCAAGAGGTCTGCAGACGTCAACGGTGTGGATGGTGGTGTCGGTCAATCGCTCAATGAGGATCTTTGGTGAAAGTTTTCCGTCTTTCTTCACAAGGGTCTCATAGCGTTGAAGGAGCTCTCTCGGACTGGCTTGTGCGGCTGCTTGAGCGAGGACGAGTTGTGCTTGAGGGCGACTGCGACGACTCCGAGCAATGGTGAGTCCTCGCTTGAGCGAAGAAGTGCTGAGCTGCGCGACGAGGTGGGCAAGAACGAGGTGGACGTCGAATTGGCTGCAAAGTGAGTTCTTTTTGAACTGTTCATCGCTCAGTCCAGTAAAAATGTCAGCAAGGTGTTGCTGCTGGCGACGAAGGACGAGATCGAGTTCCATCTTGCCTACGCTACTGATCTCGTAAGCAGGGAGAACAGGTCTGCTGCTCCTCGGCAAGGCTTTGCTATGGAAGACTCGATGTCGCAGCGCCCCCTTGGTTGGAACTGACTACATTGGAGGCTGCGCTGGCAAAGATATGGTGTATTGGAGCGTGGTGATGGTGCGGGGGCGAAGAGCAGCGCAACAAAGTCACCTCGGCATTGCCGTCGCCATCATTGCGTCGATGCTCCTGGTCTCGTTCCCGCTGTCGAGTGCACAAGCGGCTCCCGTTCGAGTTCAACACAGCGTTGCTCTGCCAAAGGGTTCTCACGTTATTGGCCCATTGCCACGAACCAAGCGCCTCGCCTTGACCGCAGCCCTTTCGTCTCGCAACCAACAAGGACTCCAAGCATTCGTAGCCCAGATCTCGAACCCTGCATCTTCGCAGTATCGCCATTTCTTGCAGCCGAGCCAATTTCGAGCTCGATTTGGTGCGACACCTTCAGTGATCACGAGCGTGAAAGCAGCACTGCGTGCCCATGGGTTCTCCAAGTTCTCTGTTGCTCGAAATGGTCTCTCGGTGCAATTTTCCGGATCAGCCGCGTCGGTTGAGTCAACGTTTCGCACTGGTCAAGTGATGATGAGTGGGGGAAGGTTTGCCAATGTGCGAACGCCCCTGCTGATTGGGCCCCTTGCCGCTATTGAAGCAATCTTTGGTCTGAGTAACGCGAAGAGTGCGTTTAGCCATGCCACGCGAGCAACTCATCGCCAAGGTGTTCAAGCCCATGGCGCAGCGACGAATCTTCATGTATCGAGTTCACCGCCACTGACCCCGTGTAGTGATGCGACTTCGCTTTTCGCGGGTTCAGGGGCGAACTTTCCTCTTGACCTTGCTGAGCACTATGCATTCAAAGCGCTCTACGATGCGTCGGACTTTGGCCAAGATGTCCACATTGGCATCCAGGAGTTTGAGCCATTCACCCCCGCAGATATTGCGGCCTATCAGTCCTGCCTCGGCACCTCAACAACGATCAACACCATCAACGTTGGTGATGGTCCATCACCAGATGACGCCCAAGTTGGAGAGGCAGCACTTGACATTGAGATTGTGATCGGCCAAGCGCCAGAAGCGATTATCGATGTGTATCAAGCAAAAAATGACGGCCTGTCGACTTATGACATGTTGTCGACGATGGTGACCGCGAATACGGACCAGATTCTTGTGACCTCTTGGGGTCTCTGTGAGACGCTGCTGAGTGAAAAAGCAACGAATGCCAATCAGTTGCTCTACCTTGAGGCGGCTGCACAAGGACAGTCCTTCATTGCTGCTGCTGGCGACTCGGGTTCTCAAGACTGTGCTGCAACGCCTGGAGTTGTCGGCGTTGACAGCCCAGCGAGCCAACCAAATGTGCTGGGTGTTGGTGGCACCTCAAAGGCAAGCGGTCCAGATCAGGTCTGGAATACCGCCGATCCTTTGCACCCTGAGTTTGACCAAGCTGGTGGTGGCGGTATTTCAACGATGTCGTGCATGGCGCTCTCCCAAGAACAATCGGCAACGGTGCCAGGGATTCTTAATTCCTCTTCCGTTCACGATTCTTCGTGCAGTGATTCCTCACAGGCTCCCTATCGACGCCAAGTTCCTGATGTCAGTGCGGTTGCCGATCCTGCTACTGGGTATCCAATCTTCTACGACGCACAGTGGCAACTCATTGGTGGCACGAGCGCTGCAGCGCCACTGTGGGCAGCTATTGGTGCACTCATCAACGCATCGCCGTTTTGTTCGAGCTATGAGTCGGGTTCTCCCGGCGTGCAAGTTGCCTCAATCTATGCAGCCGCTGCTGAAGGCTGGGGGCAGATGTTCACTGACGTGACCGTTGGCAACAACGATCTCCACCACGAACTGAGTGACACCTATCCGGCAACAGTTGGCTACGACCAAGCTTCTGGTCTTGGCACACCGCTTGTTGTCGGTCTCGACGGACAAGGGGTCGCAAAACTCGAACTCCCGGGTCTGGCAGCCAGAATTTGCCACATGGCGGCAACGACAAATGCAACCCCGGTGGTGTCGAAATTCACTCCCTCAGCGGTGTTGCCCGGTTCTTCAACCGTGGTCACGATCTCTGGAACGGGATTTCTCACCATTGCTGGGTCAACAGTGGTGCATCTCGATGCCACCCACACCGTCACCGCCAACTGCACGTCGCAAACCACCTGCACGTTCGAGACTGGGCAACTTGCGACCAAGGTCTACGCACCAACGATTGAGGTCGAACGGTTGGCAAGTTCATCAACTCCAGCGTTCACGGTGACGAATCCAACCTCAACGTCACTGGTGGCTTCGGCTACTCCAACGGCTGTTTCTTTTGGAGCGCAAGCAACGCTTCGAGCGGTCCTCACCCCGAGTTTGGCAACGGGTTCTGTGGTTTTTAGCTCTGGGGCAACGACGCTGTGTAGCGCCACCATCGTGAGCGGAACGGCCACCTGTTTGACTGACAAGTCGCTCGGCATTGGCACCTATCAAGTTCTCGCCAAGTATGCCGGCGGCGGACCTTTTGGCTCATCATCTGGTTCGACCAGTTTGGAAGTGGCGAAATCACCAACTGGAGTTACCGTGAGCGCCTTACCTGCAGCTCCTGTTCCAGGCGCAGCGGTAGTGATCACTGCACGGGTCACCCCAAATGATGCAACCGGTGTTGCGACGGTGTCGATTGGCAATGGTGCAAGTTGCACGGCGACCTTGATCCAAGGAACAGGTTCTTGTTCGACGCCAGCGCCGACTGCACTTGGCCCTCAACCGGTTCATGCCTACTACCCGGGCGATTCTTTGCACGACTCCTCATCAACCACAGGATCGCTCACGGTGCAGCGAGCCCTCAGTACTACCACCATGACGAGACCTCCAACCGCGGTGTCAGCAGACGGCAAGGCGACCTGGTCAGTAGCGGTGAATCCTTCGTCTGCTTCGGGGGTGATGGTGTTCAGTGCCGTTGCTGGTGGGGTGAAGACTGGTGCGTGCACGGCCACGATTACGAGTGGGCGAGCCTCGTGCACCGCAGTGGTACTCGCCAAGGTTGCAACCATCCAAGTGACCGCAACTTTTGGCGGATCAAGCACGGTTGCGACAAGTGCAGCCACCGCGACGTATTCGGTGGCAAAAGTCGCCTCTGTCATTAAGGTGACCGTCGCCCCAGTCATTGTCGCGGTGAAAAAAACATTCGTTCTCTCCGTGAGTTCGGTGACGGCTCAAGCAACGGGAGTGGTCACCTTCAAAGTTGGCGCGGTTGTTTTGTGCACTGCGTCACTCGTCGGTGGAGCAGGAAAGTGCTCAGCCAAGCCGCAGGCAAAACCAGGTCGCATCACCGTGTCTGCGATGTACGCCGGCGACGGTGCGCATTTGGCCACAACGACGCTGACTCCCGTTACGGTGCGCTGAGCCGTTCTCGCAGTGCCAATGCCTTTAGCGGACGATTGGTCGTGATGGCGTCAACCTCGCTGTTGAGCCAGGTTTGCAAGTTCTTGGTGCCGTCAATCGTCCACACCACCACCATCAGGTTGCGCCGTTTGCACCACCACAGCGTCCAGGGTTTTGCCAGTTGGACGTGAATGGCAATTCCTGAAGCATGCGTCGAGGCGAGGTCAACAAATGGGAAAAGTTCTCGAAAGCGATGGAGGCTGCGCCGCAATCGAGACTTCGACGTCGAAAGCCGGCCAATCGTGAGGAGCGACTTCTCCTCTGGGCGCTGCTTTCGCAGCAGTCGCACAGAAGACCTCTCCAAGGTGGTGACGAAGAACGGTCGGCGCTTGGCAATGAGTGCATCGACTGCTCGCAGTTCGTGGCCAATTTCTTTCAGGTCAAAGTGCACCGTCGTTGAGCCACCGGGGTCGAGAGCGACAAGATCGGCGACAAATTCTTCCAAGGTGTAAATCTCAGACCTTTGCTCAGCGGTTAAGTCTCCGTAAGCAACTTGACCCAAGATGCCAATTCCCGCGAGCTCGGTGTCATGGACACAGACCAACTCCCCATCGGCCATCTCACGAACATCGATTTCCACAAGTTCTGCTTTCGAGCGAAGTGCGTGAACAAAGGCGCTTCGCGTTGCGTGGGGTGCAACTTCGGCACCTCCGCGATGCCACGAAATCTGGGGCGGGGTGTGCTTGGTCTTGGTCATGGGTTCAACTCCAATGAAGCAGGGCAAGTGGCCCCTCGCACAATCTTCTACAGTACAGAGGTTCAGCCGAGGGGGGCCCGTGGACAGAATTTACGTTGCCAATGCCATCATCACACTTGATCCAAACCGACCTTTTGCCGAAGCGGTGGCGGTTCGTGACGGCAAGGTGCTCCATGTTGGCTCGCTGGCAGAGATTGAGGGCTACCTCGCAAGCGGTGACTACGTCATTGATCGACAATTTGCTGACGCAACTCTCACGCCAGGATTTATTGAAGCCCATGGTCATCTCTTTGGCGATGGCTCGGTGTGTGACTTTCCTTGGGTTGGTTTTGATGACCGGGTTCGCGCTGACGGCACGATTGATCCGGGCTGCAAGACCATTGCTGACGTTGTTGATCGACTACGTCGTGACGTCGACCGTGCGTTGGCTGGCGACAAGACCTTGCTTGGATTCGGCTTTGACCCAACGTTTCATGATGGCCGACCGCTGTTGGCTCATGACTTGGACCAGGTAACGCAAGAACTTGGGGTTATTGTCATGAACGCCAGCGGACACCTCTGTTACGCAAATAGTTTCCAGATGCAATACAACGGCGTTAATGCGTCAACGGTTGCTCCCGGGGTCATGGTTGACCTTCACGGCAACCCAACGGGTGAATTCCATGAAACAGCCATGGGTCTGGTGTTGGCCAAGGCCAACATTCTCGGCACCACGCCAACAAAAGCAACGTGGAATGGAGGACGACTGGCGCAACTTGCGGGCTGCACGACGATGTCTGACATTGGCATGGTGACCCTGGGCGCTGGATTTGATGCATTTCGCTCAGCAGTTGCCGAAGAAGATTTCCCTGTTCGAGTGGCTTTTTCGCCCAACATGAATAAACTTCGCGAACTCCTCAGCCTTTCTGAGCGCATTGAGTTGGCACGAAAGCTGCGCAGTGAAGATACTGAGCGGTGCTTCATGGGTCCGCTCAAGTGGCTCGCAGATGGATCGATTCAAGGCTTTACCGGCAAACTTGGCTGGCCGGGTTACTGCGGAGGTGAAGATCACGGATTTTTGATTCTTGATGAAGAAGCGGTTGTTGAAGAAGTCACCCCTTTTCATAATGAAGGTTTCCAAGCAGCCGTCCACACCAATGGTGATGAGGCAACTGCAGTGGTCTTGCGTGCGATTGAGCGCATCGTGATTGCTAACCCACGACCCGATCATCGCCACCGCTTGGAGCACTGCCAGCTCGCGAGCCGTGCCCAATTTCAGAAAATGGCAGCGCTTGGCGTTGGAGTGAATCTGTTCTCCAACCACCTCTACTTCTGGGGCGACACTCATCGAACGAAAACTGTTGGACCAGACAAGGCGCGTCGAATGAATGCTGCGCGCAGCGCTCTTGATGCTGGAGTGACATTTTCGATTCACTCCGATGCTCCGGTAACCCCAGTTGGGCCACTGTTCACGATGTGGTGTGCAGTGAATCGCCAAACTCGGTCCGGTTTTGTTCTCGGCGAATACGAACAACTCACGGCACTTGAAGCCCTGCAGGCAATGACGCTCGGGTCGGCCAAATTGCTCCACATAGAAGACAAGTTGGGCTCCATTGAAGTGGGCAAATGGGCAGATTTCACCGTCCTTGAGGAAAGTCCCCTCGAGGTCAACAAATTGGCGATCAAAGATATTTCCGTTCTGGCCACCATTGTTGGTGGAGTGGTCACGGAGCGCCCATCATGAGAGCGGTGGTTTGCCACAACCCAGGTGAGTTGAGCGATCTTGTGGTGGAGGAAGTGACCAACCCGCAAGTGCGAGCCGGCCAGGTTGAAATTGCCGTTGAAGCAGCAGGCGTGAATTACGTCGACGCGTTGTTCGTGCAAGGTCGCTATCAACTCAAGCCAAATCCGCCCTTTACGCCAGGAAGTGAAGTGGCCGGAGTGGTTGTTCAACTTGGTGAAGGGGTGACCGCCGTCCGCCTTGGCGACCGAGTGCTGGTGTCTTGTGGCCTCGGTGGTTTTGCTGAGCGCGTCGTTGCTCCTGCGACGTCGTGCATGGTGCTGCCTGACTCGTTGACCTCGCCTGCGGCAGCCTGCTTCACACAAAGCTACTCAACCGCGCTGTATACCTACCTTCACCGTGTGCACTTGCAGCGCGGAGAGCGGGTTCTCGTCCTTGGTGGCGGGGGAGGTGTGGGACTCGCGGCGATCAGGGTCGGTGTTGCCCTTGGCGCTACGGTCTACGCCGCCGCTTCAACCGAACAGAAGCGTGCAGCAGCACTGACTGCTGGGGCGAGTGAAGTGATCGACGGTGACCCTGAACACTTGAAACAAACTCTTCGAAGCGCGATCGACGGTGGAGTTGACGTTGTCATTGACCCAGTTGGAGGAGCGGCTTGCGAGGCGAGTCTGCGCAACCTTCGAGATGGCGGTCGACTTGCGGTGATTGGGTTCGCCTCGGGGTCAATTCCAAACCTTCCTGCTAATCAGGTGCTCCTGCGGAATCGATCTGTTGTGGGCGTTGATTGGGGAATCTGGGCCATGACTCATGCCGACGAGCAACGACGATTGCTCGACGAGTTACTCGCCCTTGTTGATGGCGGAGTCCTCCACCCAACAGAACCGTCGATGTATCAACTTGTAGATGCGGCGCAGGCTCTCTCAGATCTTTTGAGTCGCAAGGTCATTGGCAAGATTGCCCTCGACTGTTCGTAACACGCAGGCCTAGGCCCGAGGAAGTCGTGTTGCCTTCCAGCAGCGCGCCGCCATGGGAATCGTGATGAGGCCGTCGTCTTCGACTCGCTCCGCGAGCAGTTCCCTCGCGACCTGCTGCACGGCCTCACTTCGCTCTTTTCCGGCAACGATGATTCCGGAATATGTCGTCAGTTGCAGGGCGAGTTCATCGAGCGACCGTCGCCACACCCAGTCAATGGTGCAGATTTCTGGGGAAGAAAACGGTGCATTCTCCGGAAGCACGATTGATTGCGGGGAGTGACCAAGGCGATCTCCGAGATCATTAGTCACCGAAGTTGAGTCGCGAAGCTCGGCGTAGCGGGCAACCCAGTCAACGCGTTGATCAAAGCCATTCCAACAAATGCCGAGTGTGCCTCCATCTTTGAGCACGCGAGCCGCTTCGCTGGTTGCGCTTGGGACGTGGACCCAATGCCATGCGGAACACAGAACTTCCAAATCAACCGTCGACTCGGCGATATCCAAAGACTCTGCCGTGCCACTGATTGCGGTGACGTTTGCACTCCGACGCTTCAAGACCTTCAGCATCGCGGGGTCTGGCTCTATGGCGGTGACGTTGCAACCAAGCGCCTCGAAGGCCCTCGTTGAGAGCCCGGTGCCAGCAGCAACATCAAGCACGTTGAGTGCCGCTCTCGCTCCAAACCAACGGGCCACCTCGGAAGGAATCGCCGGTCGGTAGCGGTCATAGGTCTCGGCAACTTGACCAAAAGAGGAGGAGCGATTTTGCGGTGACGCCATGTCAGCCCCCGACCAGCCCCGGGGCAAGACGGGTCTCGGTCACCGACGACCCTGATCGTTCAACTCGGTAGGCAGCTGGACCTTTTTCTGGGTCAACTGGCTGGTCGGTCAAGACTTCACGGGGCTCTAAGCCTTCATACAAGATGCCCGTTCGGTCATCAGTGGCATAGGCGAGTTCATGCAAGGTGCCGTTTGCGACGAGTTCGTGGAGCAGTGGCCGACGTTCGGCCTCTGAGTCGTAGTGAACGCCGTTGGCATAGGGCAACAGGCCAAGACCGTTTGTCACTGCTTGCAACTTTGGACCAAATGAGTCGGTCGTACCGCCGCTGTGCCAACAAATGGACCCGGCCGAAACACCACCGAGAATCACGCCGTTCTCCCAGGCAGAGCGCATGGCGGTGTCAAAGCCATGAATTCGCCAAAGGCTGAGCAAGTTGACCACTGAGCCGCCACCTACCCAGACGAGATCACAAGAGTTGAGGAGCGCTTCAGGGTCATCACTTGGTTGAGGAAAGACGGTGAGCTGGGAAACATCACACCCAGCAACGTTGAAGGCTTCGAATCCCATGGCGTAGCGGGCTCGATCATCGCCCATGGCGGTTTGGAGCAAGCAGACCTTTGGCCGGGTCTTTCCCGTCAGCGAAAGTGCCTTCAAGATTTGGTCACCAAGTCGCGCCGTTTGTTGGATACGACCGGGAATGAAGCCACCAGAAGTGGCAAGGATTCGTCTTGGTTGAGCAGTCATGTCTTGACAGTAGTAGCCACCCACCTGAGCGGTTGAGATCCTCGGAGGCTGAAAGGAATGGACGTGCAACTTGCGGTCATTGTGTCGGCGGAGAACGCTGGGGTAATGCTGGCAGAGAACTTGCGCAATCTTGATAGCAACTGTTGCCCTTCACATTGTCGTCGGTGGTGATGGCTCAAGCGACGAAACCTTCTCCATTGCTGAGGACTTCGCCAAACATGGACCATCGACTACTAGTCCTCATGCAGCCAAAGAGTGGTCCGTTGAGAGCCCGGCAGGCCGGTAGTGCGGCAACGACAGTACCGCTGGGGCGTTGCGCTCTCGGCCACTTGGGCTCGAGAGCGACTGTTGTTTGGACGAAAACAACGAGCAGCACGTTCATTCATTCTCGGTATCGCCAAGATCGCCGTTTGCGGAGTTTTAGTCCTTGGCTTGGACGGAAAGCGTGGCTCACGCCGAACACTGTGCAAGAGCTACGATTTTCAGACCCAACTAGGTGAAGCTCAACAGGTGAATGGGATACCACTGCCCACGCCAGGAAATGCAGCACAGCACACTTTGGTGCAAGAGCGGTCCCCCCGCCTCGGTCCGGTAGGTGATCTTTGCACCAAGGGTTCTCCAGTACGGCCCCTTATTTTGTTCGAGGCCTGGAGAGATCCACGCTGGTGCTCCCTCAACCGTTGCACCAACGAAGATCAGTGGAGCACTTGTCGGGTCAAGGCGACTGTGTAAGACCAAGACGTCGCGATCGAAATTGGCCAGGAGTCGCAAATGCCAGTCGGCGTCATTGCCGCCACCTGATTTGGTCTGAAGATAGGCGTTCAGTGGGAAAAAACCAGGGTGAGAAAGTTCCGGGTTGCCATGTTCAATTGCGCTCAACAGTGCTGCCATCTTTGCTTGGAACGCGGGATCTGCCGAGCTTGGTTGCGCCGAGGTCTGGGGGAGTTGGCCAACATCAATGGTCGTGGTCGTGGTTGTTGGCACGGCCAGTGTTGTCGTGGTTGAGGCCAGGCTCGTTGTCGTTGGTTGCTGAGGAGTTGAAGACTTGGTCACCGCGAGAGCAATGCCAACAAAGGCGACGAGAACAATGGCGCCAGTCAAGAGGACGATCGGCGAGATTTTCGTGTTGGAATCGTTCCGTTGGGGCACTGAACAACGCTACCGTGGTTGATTGTTCGGCACTTCACCGGTGCTGAGGCGAGGGAGCGATCATGGCTGAGACGTACACGGAAGAAGAAATTGACGCAATGGTCGATCAGTTGCTCGCTGAGGTGCCACCTTCAAGTGTGAGTGCACAAGAATTCTTGGGTCACCAGTTCGACCGTGGACTTGGCTGGATTCACTTTCCTGTCGGCTCAGGTGGCCTCAATCAATCGCCAGGGCTGCAGTCACGCATCAATCGCCGCCTCGCGCAAGCAGGTGCGCCATCGATGGACGTTCGAAACGTCATTGGCCACGGCATGATCGCTCCGACCATTTCCGTTCACGGCACTGACGGTCAAAAGGCGAAGTATCTTCGCCCACTGTTCACCTCAGAATTTATTTTCTGCCAACTGTTTTCTGAGCCAGGTGCTGGTTCAGACGTCGCGAGTTTGTCGGCAAAGGCCGAGCGTGACGGTGATGAGTGGATCTTGAACGGCCAAAAAGTCTGGACGACCCTCGCTCACCTTTCGCATTTCGGCATGATTGTTGCTCGAACCGACCCTGACCAAGTGAAGCACAAAGGGATTACCGCCTTCATTGTTGACCTTCGCGCCGAGGGTGCTGAAGTACGACCGCTTTATCAAATGACCGGTGAAGCGGAATTCAATGAGTGCTTCTTTACTGACGTGCGCATCCATGACGATGACCGCTTGGGTGCAGTGGGCAATGGCTGGAATGTTGCCATCACCACTCTCATGAACGAGCGAGTTTCCATTGGCGGCCAAGTGCCTCAGCGCGGAGGCGGCCCGATTAGCCAAGCGGTCTCGGTGTATCGCGAGCGTTTCAGTAACCGCAATGATGCCCAGGCGCTGACCTTCCGTGATCGATTGATGGACATGTGGGTGAAGTCAGAAGCGGTTCGCTTGACCAATATGCGAGCAGCTGCTGCCAGAAAAGTTGGGACCCCTGGCCCAGAAGGTTCAGTTGCGAAGTTGACCCATGCGGAACTCAACCAAGAGATCTACGAACTGTGCGTTGACATGCTTGGCCTTGAAGGTCAGATGTTCTCGTCTCGCTACGAGAAGATTCGCCCCCAAGCAACGGGCATGGGATCACCAGATCTCCCAAAGGCGTTCTTGCGCTCACGAGCCAACTCGCTCGAAGGTGGCACCTCCGAGGTCATGCGCAATATCCTCGGCGAGCGAGTTCTTGGTCTCCCTGGTGAGCCACGAAATGACAAAGATGTGCCGTGGAAGGATGTCCCTCGCAGCTAGGACCTAGCTGAGGGAGACCTCGAACCACGACAAGCATCGCGCCCATGCGTCACTGGCGGATTCAGCGTCATAATCAGCCCGCACGTCACAGTTGAATCCGTGACCTGCGTTTTCGTACCGGACAATTTGGGTTGGCGTAGAGGCTTTCGCCGCTTCGGTGCGAAGCGCTTCGACTTGATCAACGGGAATGGAACCGTCGAGGTCGCCATAGAGACCGAGCCATGGGGCTTTCAGTTTTGGGGCGAGGTCGACAAGGGGTTCAAGACCGAAGCGACCTGTCTCGACGCCGCCGCCATAGAACGTCACTGCTGCGCCAACGATGCCTCGGGTGGCAGTAGCCAAGGCAATCGCCCCACCCATGCAGAATCCGACAATGCCAATGGAACTCGCTGAAAAGCCTCGATGGTTGAGTTCGTTGATGGCGGCATCAATATCCATGGTGATGCCAACTTCGGTCAGCGAACCAATGGCTGGAATCACGGCAGCAAAGTCGTCATACGGCGCAGTTGGCGAACCGAGACGATGAAACAGTGCTGGGGCAATGGTGACGTAGCCCGCTTCGGCCAGGCGCTCGGCAATGGAGACAATGTGGTCATTGAGGCCAAACGCTTCTTGGACCACAACGACCGCACCTCGTGGGGTGAAGGTGGGTTCAAAGATGACAACAGGCATTTGTCCATCAGCGGTTTGCAGTTCGGTCTTCATGGTGTGACTCCTGGCGTCGTGAGGCTCAACTGCGAGCGTAGAGGGCAAAAGAGCAGCTGATGGAATTCCGCATTAGGCATCGTCAACTTGGCGAACTTGAGGGCCTCCGTGGAAGAGGCCACTTGTTGTCTAGTTGGCTGAGAGTCCAGAAGTGGCAAATTGCAAGACTGGATTTGGCACCGTTGGTGCCGGGGTAGAGCCCCACTTCGACACGGTGATCACCACGCTGCCAACAGCCTTGGCGCTCACTTCAGATCCACTGGCGATGACTTTGACCGGCAAGTATGGCTTCGTCGTTGAGATGTAGACCGTTTCGGTGCCCTTGGACAGTTGCACCTTGGGGTTTACCGTCCCGGAAATACCAATGACGGAAATCTTGCCGATCTTGGTTGGCTTCGACGCAGTCAACTTGCCAAGTGGGGTGAGCGCAGACGTCAAGTCACCAAAGGACACGCCTTCAATGAGATCGTTGAAGCCAGAATAGGTAGAAGGAACGGCAACCCAGCGATTCGCAGCTGGTGAGTTCTTCACGCCAAACTGCTGCTCAATTGCCGCGGCATTTTCCTTTAAGTAACAGGTTTTGCCAATGACTCGAATGATGGCATCGATGCCATCGCCGACGTAGTGCTGCTCGCCACCGTTGGCGACCACGGTCAAATTTTGCGTGCTTTTGTACTTATTGGTCACGACCTGCACGATTGCGGTGCCGCTCTTCGTCGTTCTCGCCCCAGCAATAGAGATCGTGAGCATCTGAGCGGGCGTGAGTGAGGTAAATGCGGGCGCTGCTCCAGCGGATGAGCGCGAGGGTATGGCCACGAGCGACACGGCAGCCGTGATGGCTGCAAGCATGCCAATTCGACGACGAATTGTTCTTTGCGAGGCGGCCAGTTCCATACCCTCATCGTAGAGGAGATGAACAAGCGTGTTCTGAGCGCCCCTCTCAGCCAAAACTTGGGCCAACAGACCGAGAGCGCTTCAATTCATAGAAACCCTCGGTTTGGCACAGCGCCTTCACTCCGTCGTACATGATCCCAGCAGCCTCACCTTTGGGCGCTGGGGTGACGACCGGTCCAAAGATCGACGTCTCACCAATGCGGATGACTGGCGTGCCGACATCCATCCCAACTGGGGCCATCCCTGCTTGGTGAGAGGCACGAACGGCATCGTCAAACGAAGCATCGCTTGCTGCAGCAACAAGGTCGCTTTCAAGGCCAGCCAAGGTCAACGCACGAAGGAGCGCTTCTTCACCTTGGAGCTGCTCGAGGTGAATTGCGGTGCCGAGGCCGGTATAGAGCTTTCGGTGCACCTGTGCGCCATGGCGTTGCTCGGCGGCAATCGCGACTCGAACGCCAGCCCACGCCTTGGCCATGAAGTCCACGTACTCAGCAGGAAGTTCTCGACCCTCGTTCAATACCGCAAGCGACATGATGTGGAAATTTGTCGTCACATCTCTGACGGTTTCGACTTCAAGCATCCACCTCGACGTGATCCATGCCCACGGGCAGTAGGGGTCATACCAAAAGTCAACGGTTTCCATCATTCACACTCCAGTCTTGTTCAAGACCTTATGGCCAGAGTTGCCTTGGGCTGCATTGCCGTTGCATCACTGAGCTTTTGCTGCGAAATCAGCAATGAGAGAGGCAACAGCGCGGGTTACGCCATTTGCCATGGCGAGATCGAGGGACTCATCTGGCCCATGGGCATTTGCCCCTGGCCCAAGTACTCCAGTTGCAACAATGGCGAGGTCGGAGAATCGAGCGCCAAGTTGGGCCAAGAAGGGAATAGAGCCGCCTTCACTCGTCCAACTCGCAGATCGACCAAAGCCCGAAAGTGAGGCCTCTTCAATGGCTGTTGCCAGCCAAGGATCAAGCGCTTTGCACTCCCAGCCTTGGCCAAGGGCTCGGTCAACCTTGACGCTCACCAAAGCTCCATGGGGAGGATCTGCCTCCAAAGCTTCAACAATTGCTTGTGCTGCAACTTGGGCATTGACACTTGGGGGAAGGCGGAAACTCAACTTTGCCGTGGTTGAGGCTCGCAGCACATTTCCGGCAATCTCAATTGAAGGAATGCCGGAGATGCCAGTGAAGGCAAGAGCTGGTTTCCAGGCTTGGGTGATCAATCGGTCAAGTCCTGACTGCCCATGCAGTTCAAGTCCTTCAAGTGACGCGATGGCTTCACCAACTGGGTCGCCAAGCTCATCTGCCACTTCAACAAAGCGGGCCTGGTGCTCAGCTGGAACTTGGGCGTGAAGCGCATCGAGCAGAATCTCTCCGGTCGAGGAATCTTCAATGCGGTCAAGGAGGTGCCGCATGATGCGAAAACTCGATGGCACCACACCGCCGGCTTCGCCTGAGTGCATGCCATGTTCCAACACACCAACGTGGAGTGTGCAGGTGACATTTCCTCGAAGCGACTGGGTGAGCCACAACCGGTCGTAACTCTGGGCACCAGAGTCCAAACAGATGAGGAGTTCCAAGTCACCAATTCGCTCTGAGAGCACGTCCATGTAGGGCTCAAGGTCTGGACTGCCACTCTCTTCGCTTCCCTCGATCAACATCACGATGCGGCTGTGTTTGGTCCCGGCCTTTTCGAGTGCTTCAACCGCCAAGATCGCGGCAAACAACGAGTAACCGTCGTCAGCGGCTCCTCGCCCATAGAGCTTGCCGTCACGCACAACGGGAGTGAACGGATCAAGACCTTCACTCCAGTTGCCAAGTGGCGGCTGTTTGTCAAAGTGTCCGTAGATGGCGAGTGTCCCTGTAGCCGTGTCGCTCGTGGCACCAATTTCACAAAAGATCAGTGGCGTGCGTCCTGGGAGTTGTTCAATCGAGATGGTGAGATCAGCAATGGCGCGAGTTTTCGCCCAACTTGTTAAGTAGTGAGCGGCGCTATCGAGGTGTCCGTCTTGTTCCCAGTTCGCGTCATAGTCGGGCGAGATGCAAGGAATGGTGATGTAGTGCTCAAGCGGGGCAAGTGCATCACGAGTGAAGTCAAGGTCAAGTTCGGCCATAGCAAAACCCTACCGGGACGTCTTGAGAACCCCGGTGTTCAGTGCTGCTGTTTTGCCTCATCAGCAATTTGCCAGCAATACCACGCGACAGAACTTCGCCAGGGTCGGTAGAGGTCGCCAGCGATTTCCAAAGCCTGAGGCGTAATGAGTTCATGGTGTTGGTTGAGCGCTGACCATCCGGCTCTCACGCCGAAGTCAAGCACTGGCCACACATCGTGTCGAGCCAGGGCAGACATGAGAAACATTTGCGCTGTCCAAGGTCCAATTCCTCGCACAGCGGTGAGTTGCGAAATCACGGTCTCATCGCTCAGTCGAGCCATCGAGGCAAGCGTGATGGAGTTGTTCTCCACCCGTGTGGCGAGATCGACCAGCGAAACGGTCTTTGCTCCGCTCACTCCACAACTTCGAAGGTCTTCTGCGCTGGTAGCCAAGATGAACTGAGGAGTCGGCTCGCCGCCAGCTAACGCAAAGACCCTGCTCGTGATGGCTTCAGCTGCTTTTGTTGCTAGTTGTTGATGCAGGATTGCTCGGCAGAGGTAGGCAAAACGAAGCGATGGCTTGACAATGGTGCGAGCGGGGGGAAGTCCAAACCGGCCGATGAGTTCGCCAAAGCGAGCATCGGCACTCGAGAGCTCGGCTGCGATCTGCATGGGTGTGTGCTTGGGCATTGCCACGAGTGAACGGTACTTCGCCTAGAGCGAAGCGGTCACCGAAATTGGAGCAATGCCATCGGGGAGTGCTTCTGAAGAAGTGATCACGAGCTTTAACGCATCGACGGTGACCCGAGTTGGCGCCGAGGGAAATCCGCGACGCTTGAGTGCCACCCCAACGGTTCGAGCCGGGCTTCCTTCGAGCGAGATGGCGGCAAAGCTTGATTGCAAGTGATTGGGAATCGCAGATGCTGGCAGGATTGCTGGCCCATAGCCATCAAAGGCGAGACTGGCGAGCATTCGAATGCCTTCGAGTTCAATGACCGGGTTGAGATTGATGCCTGAGGGTGCAACGAAATGTTCAATCTGGTCACGCAAGGTGGTTCCGAGCAACGGTAAGAGCAGCTCCAAGGTGGCAAGTTCTTGGAGGGGAACTGGCCGGTACCCGCTCGCAAGCGTTGGGTCTAGATGGGCAAGGGCGAGGGCGCTGTCAACTGGACAGACAATGACGAGTTCTTCTTTGAACAAAGGAAACGTGTCGAGATCAGCCGCTTGAACGGGAACGTTGAGAATTGCGAGGTCGAGTTGACCGGCGACAACTTGGGCTTCCAAGGTTGAGTTGGTGCCTTCGAGGATGTGGAG
>CANGPX010000039.1 GCA_947456095.1 Acidimicrobiaceae bacterium | reverse complement strand
CGAGAACCTTGACCGGGTCAGTGTCGAGGAGCGAAGGGAACTTTCGGATCTGAGGCATTCAGAGAAATTGCCATTACGAGCTCACCATCTGGTGGACCCAACCCCCGGGAAATCCGAAGAGCCCGATTCCTTGCTGGCAGCATTGGGCAACTGCTGACGCGCCCGTGACGAGTTGTGGCCAATAGCGGGTTCTTTCGTCATCATCTCTTTACACAAATGTCACCGTTTTTTGGCGCGATATCAAAAAAATAGGACCTACAGTGAGAACCGTGTTGCCAACAACAATGAATCACCCAAAACTTCGCCTGACTCGCCAGGAGTTGGCCGATTGACGAAATTACCCGTCCGACGCCAGTATCGCTTAGGGCTCACTCCAGTTCCAACAACAAGTGCGGTAATTGTCTCGCTAATCATCTCCGCGACTGGCCTCTTGGTCTACTGCGTGGAGACGTTCCGCCTCAATGGCCCCTTGTTCTTCTCACTCGTTGGCCCACTCCTCGGCTTAGGACTCCTTGCTCTTGCCTCCTCGCTGTGGATCGCGCAAATTACGATTGATGCTGTAGGGCTTTCGAACTCACTGGTTCCTGCCGGCAGGCAATTTCGCAGACTCCGCTTAAGGATCCTCCTCTCGCTCTTGTCGATACCCGTCTTTGGATGGTTTCTCCATATTGGGAACTGGAACGTGGCCCTCGGGGTGATCTTCGCCGACACACTGCTCCTTCAGTCCCTCCCAATGGCAGTCCTGCTGGCAAAACAGCGTGCTCGCGTGGTGAACTCGGTCTTTGCTGCTCAATGGATCGGTGCGATTCTCGCTCTTGAGATGGCCCCCACCAACGACGGCATCGCTACCACCATCACCATTGCAGTCCTCGCCGTTATCGGGGGATCAGTTGTTCTGTCACTGTTCGCTCTTTGGCTGAGCTCGATTGCACCGGCTCCCGCTCAAGACGCAGATCTTTGGGCGCCCCTTCCCCTCCATCGCCGACCCCCCGGTGCCTCACTGTGTGCGCCCTTCATCCTCACGATGTTTCAAGCACGACATCTCCTCGAAAGCACGAGCGCCGGAGTGTCGTCAATTGCAGCACTGTTTGCCGGCTACATCGTGATCATTGCCGGTCTTGGTTTTGCCGCACGATCACTGTCGAGTGATGGGGTTGATGAAACGTTGTCTGGACTTCGTGGTGCTCGAACCTGTTTCGTTACCGCAGCGCTCCTCGCAGGCACCGTCATTGCGCTCGGTCCAGTTTTTCTGAGGAAGATCTCCGGTGACGACCTTGTCCATCTCGAACGCGATCTCATCGCTCTGTGCTTGGCAGCCATTGGCTGGGCTGTGGCGAGTTACGCCTCTTGGTTCCGAGTTGCCCATGGTGGCTCGGGCTACCCATTCGTCGCTGGCTCAGCCCTGGCAATTGGTTCGGAGTTGGTTCTTGGAATGTGGTGGAAGTCAGATGAGGTGATCGTCATATTCCCATTCTTCGGACTGTGCCTTTACCTGCTGGCGTTTTTGGTCCACTCGGGCCACGTAGAGCACATGAGTGATCCAGAGCCGGTGCCTCGCGAGCAACGAACACCAATCAGCGTTGGAGTCATGGCCTATAACGAAGAGCGATGCATTGAAGCCAGCCTCACTGCCTTCATGCAGCAAGCATCATTTCGGACTTCGATTGGTGAGATTATCGTCATCTCTTCAGCTTCGACTGATGGGACAAACGATGTGGTGCGACGTCTTGCCGAAAAGGACTCAAGGATTCGATTGATCGTCGAAGACGAAAAGCGAGGAAAAGTTTTTTCGGTCAATCACTTCTTGTCCGAAGCGGCAAACTCGATCTGCATTATTGCGAGTGCCGATGTCACCCCTGCAGTTACTTGTGTTGAACATCTCGCCGACCCAATTCTCGACAGAACGCCGGTCGCGATGACGGGGCCAAGGGTAGAGCCGCGCTATCGAAAAGGCTTTGTTCCGATGATGCATCGCTTTCTGTGGGACATGCACAATCACGCCAATTCAGTCGAAAACCAGGCAAAACTTGGTGAGATTGTCGCCGTTCGAAAGGAAATGGCAATTTTTGAGCCAATCGCTGGCTGTGATGAGGTCTTGCTTGAAGCCAGCGTTATTGCCTCTGGTGGCGCCACGAGGTTTGTTGCCGATGCAGTTGTCTACAACACGAGTCCGACAAGCTTCGCAGAATACGTCCAGCACCGAAGAAGAATCCATGCAATGCACCTCGTTACCGAAGATGCTCTTGGATACCGTGCCTCGACGGTTGATGCAAAAAAAGGAATCGGCCTGCTCTTTGGGGAAATTCTTCGGCATCCCTACTTTTTCCTGCCTGCGATTGCCTGCTCAGTGGCCGAAGCTTGGGGTCGAGCACTCGGAAGAAGAGATGTACAGCAAGGCGAAAGCTTCTTGACCTGGGATCCAACTGCATCGGCACGCAACACAAACACTCATGACCTAGGTCGATGACGACACCACCACAAGCTCTGAGCATCCCTCAAAGACCTCAGTTCTTTGGTGCCCTCAAGGTTCCTTTGCTCTTGGCGCTTGCTGTGCAGCTCCTCCTCGCGCCATTCACCTCGGTCGCTCCTGATACTGCGGTGTGGCTCTCAACCAGCCAACGTTCAATGGCAGGAATTGGCCTCTTCAACCTGACTGGCTTCTCTTACCCACCCATCTACGGCTACTGGTGTATGGCGCTCGGAGCCTTGAGTCGTCTTGTTGGCATTCAACCGTCGTCACTTGGTGGACCGGTACCCCATCTCCACGGGACGTGGCAATTTTCAGGTGCGTTCATCGCAACAAATCCATGGTTCACCCTTGCGTTGAAGATTCCGCTGATCGCCGCGAGCATGCTGACTGGTTATTTCATCTGGCGAATTGTTCTCAACCTTTCGGGAACCGATGCGCAAAGCCTGCGGCGAGCGAGATTTTCGTTTCTGCTGTGGAGTTTCAGTCCTCTCGTTCTCGTTGTCGGGGCCGTCCACGGACAAATTGATCCTCTGGTCGCCTGTGCAGTTACCGGCGGAATTCTCTATGCACTTGAAGATCGATGGGCACTCGCAGGAGTCCTCATTACCTTTGGCATTGCTGCCAAAATCACTCCGATCTTTCTCGTACCGCTCATCTTTGGCTTTGCGCTGCAATCAAAGGAGCGGCGTTGGCACCGTCTCGGAGCATTTGCGATTGGAGGAGGCATCACCGCGCTGGTCACTCTGGGGCCAGTGATGGGATCAGATTTCGTCCGCAACGTGTTTACGAGAACAAGCACTGGTGGATCAGTTGGCGGTCTTGGACCCTTTGGCTTGCTGGTGCTTCCACTGCTCAATCGAGAGTGGCTCCTCGTCAGCCATCATGTCGCCCTCATTGGTCAACTTGGCCTGCTCGCAGCCACTGGCACCTCAGTTCTTGGGGGGTTGTGGCTATGGAAACGTGGTCAACGCACCAGCCTCGTTGTCGTCGCCATTGCCGTCATGATCGTGGTGATTCTCGCCACACCCGTTCTTAATGCTCAATACGTCCTTTGGTACTTCCCACTTCTCGTGGTCGGGGCAAGTGGAGTGTTGGGGGGCAAACGGCGCTGGTACACCGTCGCCACCGTTACCACCGCAGTGGTGAGCCCGCTCCTTGTCCTTGCCAACTTCGGTCTTTCAGAAATCTTGGCTCCAGCAACAGCTGCCTTTGGTTGGCCCACAACTGGGAGTATCGAACATCAGTGGTGGGTTCTCTATCAGCCGCATGAGGCAAGCACCTTGTTGCCGGCGACGCTCGTTGACAGAATTCGATTCGTCCTCGCCGTGATCAGTACTGCGGCAATGGTGCTGACACTCGCTGCGCTTTGGACTTCGCTTCGACCATCAACACGAAGGGTCCCTCGCGAGACCCCTCACTCCCTGTGGCCTCGCAACCGACGAATGCTCACTGCTGCACTCGCCGCAGTTCTCGTCGTTGAAGCCATAGCGTTGAGTGCTCAGTTCACCAAGTCAGCCCCTGTGGTCCACAGCACAGTTCGGGCTGCGCTCTCGGGCCATGCGGCACGGTTGACGGTCAACACTCAAGGTGACTCCTCTCTTCGCCTCGTTGGATTTGCCGCCAAAAACTCACCCGCAAATGTTCATATTTTCTTCTACCTCCCAACGCAAAGTGACTGCGGCGCCACGTCAAATGCCAAGATCCTCGGTTCGTTGCAATCACTGCAGAGTTTGCTTGGAAGTCGTTCCGTGACTGCCATTGATGCTGCGAGGTTCGAACGCATCATCAAAAACCCATCAGCCGCTCGTGGCACGGTCGTGATTGATGTGGCTGGAAGTATCCCCTCGATCATTTGGAACCAACACCGATCTGCATCACTGACCCGGTGGATGTCCGCAGGGGGAACGCTTGTTTGGGCAGGCGCCGTGCCGGGCTCGTTTACCCCTCAGGCAGCGTCGCAATGTGGCTCGACGGTCAACCCTTTAGAGATGCTCTGGCGGGCACATGATTCCTCCAATGCGCTCCTGCCGCTCGAGGTCATTCGTCCAGTTCCTGGTTGGACCAAAAGTGAGAGACCTTCAAACAGCAAGTGGCGCGAAGCGCTCCAGCTGAGCTACTCAACGCAGGATTACCCCCTTTCCATCTCAGCAATTCGAGCCCACGCTGGGATCGTGCTTGGAACCGTTGACGAGTGGAACACCACCAACGTTGCCTACCTCCCGCTCAACAGGGGAGGAATGCTTGACTTCGCGGGCCCAACTGACGGGGATCAATTCGGGTCGGACCTGGCAAAACTCCTTCGTGGAGGCGTCCTCAGCGCTCAAGGGGAGCCAAAGGAGACGACCACACAGAGCCAGACAACGACAATGACTGTCTCCGTGCCACAAGGATCAACGGCCGTTGATCTTTTGGCCATGGAGACAAACCCCACAGCAATTTGGCTCGACCGGAAAGTACATCCATGGCCAACTCACTAGCGATCGGCATTGTTGCCTACAACAACACCAACGAAGAGATCACCTCAGTGCTCGAACGCTGGAGACAGCAAAGCCGGTCCTTTGGCCAAGCATTTGTCGTTGCCAACTCTCCCTTGGAAGACCTTGCCGCAATTGAGCAGGTGGCAACTGTGCTTCAGCCCGACTCCAATCTGGGATTCGCTGCTGGTGCAAACTTGATTGGGCGAAGTGCAATGCTCGCTGGAGCGACCCATTTGTTGCTGACCAACCTCGATGTAGAAATCCTTTCACCATTGCTGCTCGAGAAACTCGAAACCGTTTTCAACGCTCAACCAGATGCCACCTTCGTGAGTCCAGCGATAGCTCTTTGGCCAGATACTTCCCTCGTTTGGTACCGCGGCGCACACATTGCCCGGCCAATCTGGGTCTCTCGCCATCCAGGAATTAATCGTCGATTTGAGAGCCCTTCTGGCCAGATTCTGCCAACGGGCTACTTCTCGGGGTGTTGTGTGCTCATGGACCTCACCCGCTTCAATGAACTCGGCGGATTCGATGAATCACTCTTCATGTATTACGACGAGGCCGAGTTGGCGCTTCGAGCAGCTGCACGAGGTTGGCGTTCGTACTTTCTTGATGAACCTTTACTTGCCCACGAAAAGCCTGGACGGAAGTTCACCGCCAACGAGTCGTACTGGCACGCTAGAAACTCGGCCATCTTGCTGAAGCGCTTCGAACATGGTCCTGCTCGATTCTTCGGCCAAATTGGGCAATGGCTCATGGCTCCAGTTCAAATGACCAGATGCGACTCTCATACCGCTCGCGCCGCCTACCTCGCTGGGATCCGTGGACGTCCCTTTCCCGGCGCCTGAGGCTGGCCCCTCCAACACGACAAATCGGAATTCTTCGACTCGCACCCGCCCTCAGAGCAGGTGTTCGCTCTTCATCTCGGCCGAAGTCGTTGGCACGTTGCACATACATGGGTGCCGCGACCAGCAACACGAATTTTGGCGATTGCCCTCCCGCAGGTTCGACATGGTTTGCCAGTTCGCCCAAACACCAACGCTTGATCGAGATAGGTGCCAGAGGCGCCAGCAGCGTCTCGATAGTCCCGCATAGTTGAGCCACCGGCTGCAATTGCCGCTTTGAGCACCTGCGGAATTGCTTCTGCCAGGCGCTTCACCTCGCGAGTCGTCAGCACTGAACTTGGGGTTGAAGGGTGCAAGCGAGCAGTGAACAGAACCTCATCGACGTAGATGTTGCCGAGTCCGGCAAGTGTTGATTGATCAAGGAGCGTCGCTTTCACTGAAGCCGTTCGATGTCGGGCCAAGCAAGCACCAAGTCCTTGTGCGGTGAACTCAGCTGACAGTGGTTCAGGGCCTAACCGGCGCAGTAGTGGATCGTTTTCCACCTCGTTGCTTGGCATCACGACAATGCGACCAAATTTTCGCTGGTCGTTGAACACGAGTTGCCCGCTAGCTAAGCCAATGACTGCTCTCGTCAGTCGACCCTCAAGATCTCGGTTTTCGTCCAACAGCAGTTGACCAGTCATCCGCAGATGGATGAGCATCGAGGTCTCACTCGAAAGAGCAATGATGATGACTTTGCCTCGACGACTGACTGAATCAACCTGGTGTCCAATGACTTGTTGTTCGTCAACCCCCAACCAGTTGAGGGTCTTGTCCCACGATGCGGTGAGTGAGGTCACGTTGCGTCCAAGAATCAATGCATCAAGCTGTCGACGAATGGTTTCAACCTCAGGCAACTCCGGCACAGCTCCATCTTTGCCTTCAGCTCATGGGGTTCAATCACTTCGCTCTTCTCCTCCGGTTGCGCTTTTGCCAAAGTCTTGGGACGATAGAGGAATGAGAGAACCAAGCAACAACGAAGGCGTTGGTCACCTTCGCCACCGAGTGGACCGCCGCCGAGGTGCGTTCATCAGCCTTGGCGTCTTCATTGTTGCGGTCGTGATGTTCAGTTCCATGCCGGCAAAGGACTCGGTTCCGGCTCCAACCACCACCACCGTTGCCACCACGACGACGAACCCCATTGACAAAGCCAACGTGCGAGTGCAGGTCTATAACGGCACTGCAGTCAATGGAGCAGCTTCCAAGGTGACCCACGACTTGACCGTGAATGGCTGGGCAACGCTTCCGGCCGAACAGGACAATGTGACGACCACGGCATCATTTGTGGCCTTTGCTCCTGGCTATCAAGCAGCAGCCCAAGAGATTGCTAAGGAGCTTGGTCTCACCTCAAGTTCGGTTGAACTGCTCACTGACACGACGGCGAGTCCACCACCAGCCACTGGCACCAACGTGGCGGTCATTGTCGGACTCGATCTCGCGAGTTAGCGCTTTCGGCTCATCGCCGCTTCGAGCACGTCGCGTGCCATTGGACGCAACTCGTCAATTGGGCGATTGCGGTGCACTCGAGTTCCAAGATCCACTTGAGCCACACTGCTCGCACCAAAAGCATTCGCCACGTCGAGCAACAGACCCATTTCGACCTTGTAGGCCGAGTCAAAACCCGTTCGCTCAAACGTTGTGCGTGCAGCGGCTGTTTCACCAGCAAGTGGTTGCAACATGAAACTCAGTTCAGGGAACAACAACTCAAGAATTGGTCGAGCCACGAGTTCTGTAACTCGGCCGCCACCAGTAACTGATCCTCCAAGGGGACGCTCGTAGTAGCCCTTCACCAAGCGCACCTCACTGTTGAGCAGTAGCGGTCCAAGCAGTGACGGCACGTAGCGCTCGTGGGTGTTTTCGACGTCACCGTCAAAAAAGAGCACGAAGTCACCAGACGTTGCCTTGAGACCCGCGGCCATTGCCTGGCCTTTGCCGCCCGATCCGTTGAGCGTGATCACCGTTGCCCCAGCACCTTGTGCCAACTCGCCGGTGTTGTCACTTGAGGCGTCATCGACCACAACAATTTCGTCCACTAGGCCCGAGCCACCACCAGCAGCCAAATGTGGCTCGGCAATTGCGGCAACAACTGCAGCAATCGTTCTCGCCTCATTGCGAGCAGGAATCACCACAGAAACGGTTTGCCCAGCCTTTAATGAGAGCACGAGGTCCGAACGAAAGGCATCTAAGCCATACGTTGGATGTTGCGTCGTGAGGAGCACCGCATCGTCGTGAGAAGAAACCACGTCAATGGTTTAGTGGCTCAGACCCTGTGAGCGCACGATTGAAGGGTTCCAACTTGCATTAAGTTGTCTGAGCCGCCACAATGGCGGCATCATCCAGAGCGACTGAGGGACGGGCCCTTTGACGTCGCGGCAACCAGTTCTTTGTAACCAGGTGCCAACGCCCGCACGATGAGGAGTAATAATGGCGCCAAAAATTTCACTTCGCTGTCGGGAATGTGCACGGGTCTTTGAACCACTCGCTCTGCACGTCTGTGACTTTTGCTTCGGCCCACTTGAGGCCAGCTATGACTACGACGAGATTGCTTCCAAGGTCTCTCGAGCATCAATTGAAGCTGGCCCACGGTCGATGTGGCGCTACCGAGAACTGCTTCCCGTTGGCGACGTGACACCGATTGACTTAGGAGCTGGTTACACCCCGCTCGTCAAGGCAGAACGTTTGGGCAAAGTCTTGGGTCTCGACAACTTGTGGGTGAAAAACGACACGGCCAACCCAACGGGTTCGTTCAAAGACCGCGTCGTGTCCGTTGCCCTCACGCGTGCACGAGAGCTTGGCTACACCGTGGCTGCATGTGCCTCAACGGGAAATCTGGCCAACTCCGTAGCCGCTCACGCTGCTCGAGCCGGGATGGAATCCATTGTCCTCATCCCGTCGAACTTGGAAGCCGCCAAGATCATGATGACCGCTGTCTACGGCGGGACCCTTGTTGCCGTTGATGGCACCTACGACGACGTCAACCGGCTCTGTGCTGAGTTGACCAGTGAGCACCCCTCTTGGGCCTTTGTCAACGTCAACGTACGTGCCTACTACGCCGAAGGCAGCAAGACCTTGGCGTTTGAAACAGCCGAGCAACTCGGTTGGCAGGTTCCTGACCACGTGGTCGTCCCCATTGCCTCGGGTTCGCAGTTGACCAAGATTAAAAAGGGTTTCGAAGAGCTTCAAAAAGTTGGCCTTGTGGACAAGGCTGACCATGTTCGGATCTCTGGGGCCCAGGCACTCGGCTGCAGTCCTGTCGCCACCGCATTTGGTGAAAAGAGCCTCGACATTCGACCGGTCAAGCCCAACACGATTGCCAAATCACTCGCCATTGGCAATCCTGCTGATGGTTACTACGCGCTGAAAGTCATCAACGAAACCGGTGGTGGCTGTGCTGCGGTGACCGATGAGGAGATCCTTGAAGGCATTTCACTGCTTGCTCGCACTGAAGGCATCTTCGCCGAAACAGCCGGTGGAGTCACCATTGCTTCGCTCAAGAAGTTGATTGAAGACGGCACCATCTTGCCCCACGAAAAAGTTGTCGTCATGGTCACTGGCCATGGCCTCAAGACCGTCGAAGCCCTTTCAGGCACTGTTGGCCCAACCGTGACGATCAAGCCCACCTTGGAGGCGTTTGACGACGCCCTTCGCAATTCGCTACCCGCCTAGTCTTTTTCTGAAAAAGGGAGTTCCCATGTCGTGCACAATTCGTATTCCAACCCAACTTCGCAACCTCACGAACCAAGAAGCCGCCATCACGGTCGATGGTGCAACTGTTGGTGAAGCCTTGAAGGCTCTGGCTGCGTCCTATGAGGGCTTTTCTGAGCGGCTGTTTGATGAAGCAGGTCACCTCCGTCGCTTTGTCAACGTGTTTCTCGCTGATGAGGACATTCGATTCCTCGAGCACTTAGCGACCCCAGTGGCCGACGGCCAGACGATCTCGATCGTTCCAGCCGTCGCTGGTGGCTGAGTTTTTCTCCACGATCCGTTCGCTTCTCCCGTGAAGCCGTGACGTGCTTTTAGCACTCGAGCATTGAGAGTGCTAACAAGCGGTTAGACTGTGAACAGCCGGTGGCGCACTGCCGCCTGGAGTGAAGAACGGAAGGAAGGCAGAAATGGCGAAGCTCATTGCATTCGACGAAGAGGCCCGACGCGGACTCGAACGCGGCATGAACAAGCTGGCTGACGCGGTGCGCGTCACGCTTGGACCAAAGGGTCGCAACGTCGTGCTGGACAAGAAGTGGGGAGCCCCGACCATCACCAACGATGGCGTGTCCATCGCGAAGGAAATCGACCTCGAAGACCCCTACGAGAAGATCGGCGCCGAGCTGGTCAAAGAAGTGGCGAAGAAGACTGACGACGTCGCCGGTGACGGCACGACGACCGCAACGGTGCTCGCTTGGGCGCTCGTTCGCGAGGGTCTGAAGAACGTTGCTGCTGGCGCGAACCCTATGTCACTGAAAAAGGGTATTGAGGCTGCGGTTATTGCCGCAACCCAGTCCCTGCATGACTTGGCTGTTGCTGCTGACACGAAAGAGCAGATCGCTCAGGTCGCCTCAATCTCCGCTGCTGACACCGAGATTGGCTCACTGATTGCCGATGCCATTGACAAGGTCGGCAAAGACGGTGTCATCACCGTTGAAGAGTCGAACACCTTTGGTATGGACATGGACCTCGTTGAAGGAATGCGCTTCGACAAGGGCTACATCTCCCCATACTTCGCCACCGACACCGAGCGCATGGAAGCTTCTATTGAAGACGCCTACATCTTGCTCGTTGGTCACAAGATCACCGCAGTTCGTGACCTCGTGCCCGTGCTTGAAAAGGTCATGTCGACCGGCAAGCCACTCGTGATCATCGCCGAAGACATTGAAGGCGAAGCTTTGGCAACCCTCGTCGTCAACAAGATTCGTGGCACCTTCCGCTCAGTTGCGGTGAAGGCTCCAGGATTCGGCGAGCGCCGCAAAGCCATGCTCCAAGACATCGCGATTTTGACCGGTGGCCAAGTGGTGACCGAAGAAGTTGGCTTGAAGCTTGAAAACGTAGGCTTGGAACTGCTTGGCCAAGCTCGCAAGATCGTTGTCACAAAGGATGAGACCACCATTGTTGAAGGCGCCGGAAACGACGACGACATCAAGGGTCGGATCAACCAGATCAAAGCTGAGATCGAGAACACTGACTCCGACTACGACCGCGAGAAGCTCCAAGAGCGCCTGGCCAAGTTGTCCGGTGGTGTGGCAGTCATCAAGGTCGGTGCCGCAACTGAAGTTGAGTTGAAAGAAAAGAAGCACCGCATTGAAGACGCAGTGTCGACCACCAAGGCCGCCATTGAAGAAGGTGTCGTTCCTGGCGGCGGTGTGGCCTTGCTGCGCAGCCAGAAGGCGATTCTCGAAGCCCAGGCGAAGCTCAGTGGCGACGAAGCAACTGGTGCTGGAATCGTTGCTCGGGCCGTTGAAGAGCCGCTCAAGCAGATCTCGGTCAACGCTGGCCTTGAAGGTGGCGTTGTCGTTGACAAGGTGCGCAACTTGGCCGTTGCCACCGAGGGCTTGAACGCTGCAACTGGCGTCTACGAAGACCTCATCAAGGCTGGCGTCATTGACGCCGCCAAGGTGACCCGCTCGGCGCTGCAAAACGCCGCTTCAATTGCTGCATTGTTCTTGACCACCGAGTGTGTGATCGTCGACAAGCCAGCCGAAGAAGGCCACAGCCACGGCGGCGGAATGGGAATGGACGACTACTAAGTCGACTCCCAAGACGCAACAAAAAAGGACGCCCCTTCGGGGGCGTCCTTTTTGCTTTGGTGCAAGAGACTGCCGAGGCCTTCACCTTTGTGTGCAGCCAAGCCAATATGGCGAACGGTGGATGCGAGTTCGTTTTCGCAGCTGACCGTCACCGCCAACACCTTTGGAACACTTAGGTCCCGCTGGTTGAGGTTCCACCTCGACTTGCGCAACTGCTCCGTCAAACTTCGACATGACTCGCCGAGCGTGTCGATGGCCACCAGGCAACACCGGCAAGCGGAAATCCCAGGCTGTTTCCTTTACCGTTTCTCAGCCGCGATTTCGTCGCGCGGGCCGAGCGAGGGCTAACTCGTTGGCTCTTCTAACGCGAGCTCTAACGAAGACTCCTTTGGGTTCTGGTCCCAGGTACTTCCCCGCTCAGTGTGAGCGGGAAGGAAAAATGTGGGAATCACCGCCAAAATTGAGGCGCCAATCGCCCACCAAAATGTCGAGGCGAAGCCATGAGCAATCGTCGCTGACCAGCCCGGACTCGAAGGGCTTCCGGCATGATCGAATTGCTGCTGGAGGAGCACGGCGAGCACCGCCGTTGCCACTGAACCGCCAATTTGTCGCAAGATCGAGGTCGTCGTTGTTGCTCGGGGTACATCGCTGTGAGCGAGACCTCGGTAGCTCGCAGCCGTGAGCGGCATCATGGACATCCCCATACCAACTCCTCGCACCACCATGGCAACAGCCAAGAAGAAATACGAGGTGTGGTCAGTGAGAAACGTGAACGGCAAGGTGCCAACAACAATGATGGCTGAACCAAGTGGCACAACAGCCCGAGCACCGCGACGGTCAGCAAACGATCCCGACCAACGCATCACTGCCATGGCGCCAAGGCCTTGGGGGCACATGAGGAGTCCCGCAACGAGCGCAGACTGGCCTCGCACGACTTGGTAATAGAACGGCATCAAGAACAAGCCACCGTAGAGTGCAGCGCCCATGAGGAAGATGCAGATGCTGGCGATTGAAAAGGTCCGGTGTCGAAACAGTCGAAGATCAAGCAGTGGCGTCGAGGTGCGAAGGGCCCACAGGCAGAACGCGACCAGCAGGACTCCTCCACCAAGGAGAAGGGCCACGATTTTTGGCGTGGTGAAGGTCTGGCCGTTCGTGCCCACTTCAGAGAGGCCATAGACGAGGGCAGCAAGACCTGGGGAGATGAGCGCGAGACCAACCGTGTCGAGTTTGTGGGCGTGATTCTCCTCGCCTTTTGGCAACGCCTTCAGCGCAATGAGAATCGCAATAATGCCAATGGGGATATTGACCCAGAAAATCAGGCGCCAACTGGCATAGGTGACAATGAGTCCACCAAGGACTGGTCCAAGCACTGGTCCAAGCACCGAGGGAACGCCAATGATGCCCATGACTCGGCCCATGCGTGCTGGACCAGCCGCTCGAGCAATGATGGTTTGCCCAATTGGCATAATCATTCCCCCGCCGAGGCCTTGGACCAAGCGGAAGATGATGAGGCTTTCAGCCGACCAGGCCATGCCACACAACGCAGAGCCGAAGATGAACAGTGACAGCGCCACGAGCCAACTGCGTCGTGCACCGAAACGATCGACCGCCCAACCCGACAGAGGAATCACGAGCGCCAATGCCAAGAGGTAGCCAGTTGTTACCCACTGAATCGTGGCGAGCGATGCCCCAAACGCTTTTTGGAGGTCGTGCAGGGCGACTACCACGATGGTGGTGTCGAGAATTGACATGATCGTGCCGAGCACGACCGCTGTTGCGGTGAGCTTCAGCGCCGCGTCAAGAGGCTCATGAATCTGCTTTTGTGTCTTGGCCACAGCAGCCAACCTAACCCCATGGGCACAAGGGCACCGTCAGTCGGCCGCGGGAGGTAGTGGCGTGGCTACGCTTGGGGTATGCCTACTGCCACCCCAGGACATGCTCCCCTTGAGCCCCAGATCGGCCAGGCGGTTCTCCACCTGTTCTGCAAGCCTGAAGGAGCGGTTGACCTGCGCAAAATCGCAACTGCTGAGCGCGCCCTCGTCAAAGCTGGTGGCCAAATGGTCGCAGCGTCGATTCTTGGTCACAAAGCAGATGTCTGCTTCATGGTGTTGGCCAAAGACCTGTGGGTACTGCGAAAATTCCAGACCGCACTTCAAGCCGCTGGACTTGCTGTCATTGACTCCTACGTCTCACTCACAGAGATCTCTGAGTACGCGAAGGGTGTGCCTGAGCAGATGCGCCAAGCGCGGCTCTATCCACAACTTCCCCCAGAGGGCATGACCGCGTTTTGCTTTTATCCCATGAGCAAGCGTCGCAGCGAGAACCACAACTGGTTCTCCCTTCCCTTTGAACAGCGCAAGGCCCTCATGATGGGCCACGGAAAGTCCGGCCGTGAGTTCCATGGCCGTGTTCTCCAAGTCATCACTGGGTCAACCGGCCTTGATGACTGGGAGTGGGGTGTGACCTTGTTTGGCGTGCACCCAGATGACTTAAAAGATTGCGTCTACACGATGCGATTCGACGAAGCCTCAACGCTGTACGCCGAGTTTGGCCCGTTCTACACCGGCATGGTTGGCACTCTCGCAGAAGTCGTTCCTCACTAACGAAGAACGACTTCGTCGTCGAGATACCTTTTCAACGTCAAAGGAGACGTGATGGTCAGTCCGCATGTGAAATTGACGTTCCCAGAAAACCTCATCCGCACCCCAGTGCTCGCTGAGATTGTTCGCCGCTTTGACGTGGCGCCCAACATTCGACGAGCTGCAGTTGAAGAGCACTCGGGTTGGATTATCTGTGACCTTGAAGGCACAGCCGAACAAGTCGTTGCCGCTACCGAGTGGCTTCGCACCCAAGGTATTGGTGTTGATCTCCTCGGTGACGTCTTAGAGAGTTGACTCAGCTCTGCGACCAACCAGTTGTCGCAATGCCTCGAGGCTCATAGAACAAGCAACCCTCTGGACAAGCAAAGGGAACTTGCTCACCAGCATCGATCTTGCAGCGTTCCACTTTGTCGCCAGTTTTTGTTGATTGCATTACGTAGTGGCGACAGTCTTCATTCACGGCCATGGCTCTATTCTGCCTGATGTGCAAGAGGGAACAACCTTGTAGCGTGGAGGCGTGGAACGCGACGTGCCAATGAAGACACTGCACCGCTGGGCTGAATCGCTCGCCGGTATTGCTCGAACAGGTCTCGGCTTTACCGAGAGCCAGTATGAGCGCGAGCGCTTCGAAGAAGTCTTGCGAGTAGCAGCAGACATCCGCGTCCACGCAGACCAGGGCGTTTCAGACGAAGATGACTCTCGAGGTGTTGTGACCGAGTGGCTGAATTCAGTCGGTCGGGGCGTACCGGGATATGTGACCCCGAAGGTCGCCGTTGGCGCTGCGGTTTACAACGAGAAGAACGAGTTGTTGCTCATGCAGCGAGCCGATTCGGGTTTCTGGCTCTACCCAACGGGTTGGTGCGACCCGGGATACTCCGCCCCAGAAGTGGTCGTGAAGGAAGTCGAAGAGGAAATTGGATTAACCGTCGTTCCCGAGCGGCTCATTGCCGTGCTTGATGGGGCACGAATGGGCATGACTCGCTTGCCGCTGTATTCCCTGTTGTTTTTGTGTCGGGTTGAAAGTGGCGAGATCAACCTCCACCCGCTTGAAGCCTCAGATGCTGGCTGGTTCCGCCCAGAGAACCTGCCTCGCCCACTGATTGGTTATGAGCGCTGGGGATCTCACGTCTTCTCCATTCTCGATGGCGAAGATCTCCCCGTGCTCTATGACACCATTCGCGATCCCATCTGGCGAGGTGAAGAGACCTCATGAGTTCTGTGCACATTGAGCAAGCAAGCGTTGCCACCGAAGAACTGAGAGATGCGCTGGAGCGGCTCTTGCCGCAGCTGTCGAGTAGTTGGAGTGGTTTCGAAGAAGGTGACTTGGAAAATCTCGTTGCTGACGAGGCGACCTGTGTGCTCGTTGCTCGAAATCATGAGGGATCCATCATTGGCACCACGTCACTCATCTGTGTCCCCATTCCTACGGGGATCAAAGCGCTCATTGAAGACGTCGTCGTTGACGAACAAGCTCGAGGAATCGGTGCAGCAAAAGCACTCGTGACTGCTGCGATTAATCATGCCAATGCTCTTGGGGCCACGTCGGTCGATCTGACGTCTCGGCCAAGCCGCGAGGCAGCCAATGCGCTGTATGTGGCCATGGGGTTTACTCAGCGTGAGACAAATGTCTACAGGATCTCGCTCGAACACTGAGCCACACAACAGGCTTGCCGGGCGCTCGAAATCAACTCGATCGTGTCCCAAAAGGGTGCTCCAGGCACACCTGACAAGACAATGTGGTCGGCGTCGCGCATCGGGTCGGTAGAACGCACGATGACGGTGTGGTGACGGATCTGACAGTGTTGAACGCTCAACAGGTTCACCAAACGCGCAGAAGTCGACGTTCTGGCCCCAGATCATGGGTCCAAACTCCCTTGGGCTCTGGGTATGTCGTAATCAACCGCTACTTCGACCTCCAAGGTCGTTGACCAACCCATTTGTTACATGTAACATAGGCTCATGGTGAATAAGAAGAGCCAAGTCACGGTTCAAGAACGAGTGAGCGCTTACCGGAAGCGGCTCCGTGCTCAGGGAATGCGTCCTATCCAGATATGGGTGCCTGATGTTCGCTCCGATCGTTTCGTTACTCAGGCTCATGCTCAGTCGTTGGCAGTGGCCACGTCGGAGCACGCAATCGACGATCAGGGGTTCATCGAAGCGATCACCGACGAGACTGCGTGAGACGAGGCGAGATCTGGACCGCAGCCGCTGGCTCTGGCTATGTGGGCAAGCCTCGACCAGTGGTGATCCTCCAAGACGACCGGTTTGATGCCACGGACTCCGTCACAGTCTGCGCCTTCACCACAGATCCAACAGAGGCTCCTCTCTTTCGTCTCTTCGTTGAGCCGACCGAGGCGAACGGACTTCACCAAGCGAGCAATCTGATGGTGGACAAGATCACGACTGTTCGAAGGTCGAAGCTGAGTGATCGGATAGGAGCGCTCTCAGATACCCAGCAAGTTCAGCTGGATCGAGCAGTCACCGTGTTCCTTGGACTCGCCGGCTAGGAACCATCGACGACTTGTTTGGGCGATTCGGTCAAGTTCTTGCGCGTGGATTCGGAGGTCACTCAGGCCGATCACCCCTCGGACTCCACAAACGGTGAACCTCGCTGCTGGAATTGAGGACAAGCATCCGACCGAGAGACCCAATCAATCTCACTCAAATCACCTGGGGAGTGATTTGGACCACGAGCGAGACTGCTCAGCGAGTTGGCTCGGTCGCGAGTCTGAACCCCGAATCAGGAGGAGAAGGCGACTCGTCGCTCTTTGTTTCAATGGGTTTTCCAGTTCTCCTCTTTCGCGTATTACGAATGTCTACAGATTTTCTTTAGAGCATTGAGCGCCCTGAGCCGAACACTCCGGCGTGAGTGACGTTGGATTCCATTCCTCAGCCTCGTGGTTTGAGGCTGAGTCTCGCTTGAGGTAAAAAGTCCCATGGGGCAACCCCGCTTGCGAAAATCTGGAACCCGAGCGTGCCGCGGATGATCGTCCTGTGGCCACATGGCCGGCTCTCGCATCTCACTCACCACGCGCCATGGCTGACGAGCCTTGTGATTGCTCTCTCCTTTGGCGGCGCCTTGCTGGCAGTCGCAGGACTACTCGCAGGCTGGTTCAAGCCGAAGGGGCTCCGCTGCATCCTGTCAGTCGGGTTGGCTTTCGTGGTGACGGCCTTGGTCTGCAAAGTCATCTCTCACGTTGTCTTCGTCGCTCGACCATTCGTCGTACATGGATTCACGCCACTTTTCCCTCACGCTGCCAACACTTCCTTCCCGTCGAGCCTGACCGCTTTCTTCGCCCTCGTGGCCTCCCCTGTGCTCCTTGCGTGGAGACAGATGGGCTGGGTGCTCGTCGGCGTGACGATCTGGGTGGGCATCGCCTGTGTCTACGTTGG
>CANGPX010000038.1 GCA_947456095.1 Acidimicrobiaceae bacterium | reverse complement strand
GATCCCACACCGTGAAGCATCAATTGATGATCGCTTCATTGAGGTTGATTATGGTCGCTTTGACGGTATGGCGCTCGCTGAGATTCCTCGGGAGTTTTGGTCAGCATGGCGAGAGGATCCACACTTCGCCCCAGAAGGCGGTGAGTCGCTCTCGGCGGTGCGCCAGCGAGTGAGTGGTGCATTAGAAGAACTCTTCTCCGTCAAGGGTGAAGGCGCGCGTCGTGAAGATGGTTCACTGGTCATTGTCAGTCATGTCTCACCAATCAAGGCCGCAGTTGCCTGGGTGCTTGGGGCAAGCGACGACGTGGTGTGGAAGATGCATCTGTCAAACGCCAGCGTGACGACGATTGGCATGGGCCCAACGGGTCCCGTGCTTCACGCGTTTAACCACCTTCCAGGAGTCGTGCAATGACCACTCGAGAACCTTGGCTTTTTAATGATGAGAACCTCATCGCGACGCACCAGCGCACCATTGAGATGGTGGCCTACGACACGACTGACACCTTTCAGCTGCGGGGTCGACTCCGTGACGAGCGTCCGTGGGCTGATGGAGTGGTGTCTGTTTCCACACTGCACAGCATGGAGTTGCGTCTTGAAGTGCGGCGAAGTGATCTCGTGATCATTCGCGCCGAAGCGGAAATGGGTGCCTACCCCCATGCGGAGTGCCCCAACATCACCCCTGCGTTTCAGGCACTTGTTGGCTTGAGCGTTGGACGCGGTTTCACGAAGGCGGTCCAAGGACTCCTTGGAAGAGAACGTGGCTGTTCGCACTTGGAATTCTTAAGTCGCGCTTTAGCCCCGGTTGTCATTCAGGCAATTCCGTCAACCGCCATGCGGCGTGAACCACCAGACACCGCAGGCTCCACCGTACTGAAGGGCACCAACTGGCTGGCCAATACCTGTCACCTGTGGTCTGAAGATGGACCCGGATCGCAAAAGATTGCCCTTGGTTGGCGACCAGGAGGTCGTTATCCAGCGCCTTCAGTTGAACAAGTGCGGGCGGAGAACTCAGGCGAATCCTCAGCGCAATGAGCTAAGTCGCACCTCTGAATCGCCAACATGTCCTAGTCGTTCGTGGGAAACGGTGACGATGGTCCGACCCTGTGCGAATTGCGAAATGGCGAGCATCACGAGGCCTGCGGAAGTCTCATCGAGTTGGGCAACCGGTTCATCAATGAACACGGCACTCTTGCCGCCAAGCAGTGCTCGCACGACTGACACCCGGAGTTGTTCTCCACCAGAAAGTCCACGACCCTGCTCGAACAGCACTCGGTTGAGAAACTCGTGACCTGGACGAAGGCCGACGGCTTCGAGCGTTTCGCTCATCTGTTCTTCGCTGGCGCCGGTCATTTCCAAGTTAGAGCGAACGGTGCCGGAGAACAAGGTCGATTGGGCGAGATGCGTCCCAACCGCACCGCGCAGTTCATGGTGGTCAAGGTCCACGAGGTCAACATTGTTCACGAAAACCTGTCCGCTCGTAAGTGGCCAGAGGCCAAGTAGCCCAACGAGCACGCTGGTTTTGCCTGATCCAGAGGGACCAGTAATGACGGTGTGGGTTCCTCGCTTCAGCGAAAAGGAAAGATCACAGAACGCTGGAGCAAGCGCACCGCGATAGGCAAGAGCGATTGACTGAGCTTGGAGTTCAAGCGGACCAGGTTGAAGGCCGAGGTCTCCAGATCGTGTTGCTGGCTCGAGTCCCGCAAGGGTTTGGAGGCGACTCCATGAAGCAAGTACGCCGTCAAGGCCACCAAGGGCGGTGGCAGCTGCGCCAACCAGTTCGCTCAAGGCGACCGTCATGGTGAGCAGCGCAATGAAGAGTCTCGGATCAAGGTGACTGCTTGGACTACCAACTGCGAAAAGTGCGGCCAGCATCACCGTTGCCGAAAGTACCGCCACGACCGACATGCGCAGACTGAGTTGGAGTTCGCGCGCACGGGAAAGTTCTTTGACGCGTTGTTCAAGTGCGGCGGATTGCTTGAGCGGTCGGTCCCATCCATTGGCCGCAGTGAGCGTTGCTGCGCCTTGGAGGGCATCGAGCAAAACGCCAGCGCGTTGGCCTTGAGCGCTGGCGACGTCAGCCATGAGTTGAGCACCGCGTGAGGTTGAGGTCCAGATGAATGCCAGTCCGGTGATGCAGACCACGACGACGATAACGGCGGCCCACACATTCACCCAGCCAATGAGCGCGACCCCTAAGCCAAAGGGAACAATGGAGCCAAGAATGGGGAGCAGGACCTTGATGTAGAGGTCGCCGAGCCCGTCGACATCGCTCATCGCTGTTGCCAGCACGTCTCCAGTCTTGGTGGTGCCGAGACCACCGGGGGAGAGCGGAATGAGCCGACGAAAAAGCCAGAGGCGCCATGAGCGCAGTGCAGCAAAAGCAACTGCGTGGCTTCGCAGGCGATCGAGATAGCGAAGGGGCGCTCGAAAAAAGGCCAAGAGTTCAACCAAGGTCAAGATGCCAGCAATGACGCCAAGAGTTGGGCGAGCAGCCGACCATGCAAGCAGGTAGCCAAGACTGGCCATCAACATGAGTTGAGCAAGTCCACCAAGTGTTGTGCTGAGCGTGGCAGCAACGAGCACTCGACGCGGCGGGCTCGAGCGCGAGTGGAGCTGTGCGAGATTGGCCAGAGTGGTCATTCGGCGCCACCGATATTGCCGCGGAGAACACCATCGACAGTGCCGCCGACCACACCACCGAGATCGTGAGTGAACGTTGGTGCGAGGACGGTATCTCGACCATGCGCAGTCATGATGACGATGGACTGCGACAAAGCCACTGGCAGTGCAGCATTCAGGTGGGCAACAGATGCCGCATCAAGATTGGCTGTTGGCTCATCAAGGAGCACAATGGGTCGCTTGGACAGCAAGGCCCTCGTGAGGGCGAGCTTTCGAAGCTCGCCTGCACTCAGCGACACACCACCGTCACCAATGAGGGTTTCTTGGCCGTGCGAAAGTTGTTCAATCACGGCAGAAAAGCCAGTTGCTTGGCAGGCAGCCTCGAGCTCGTCTGCGCTCACCGCCCGACCATCAAGGACAAGGTTCTCAGCAACCGTGGCACTAAAGACATCCACCCGTTGAGAAACAAGCGTTGCCGCTGCGCCAAGCGACGTCGCCAGAGCGCCGAGCAAGGTGGATTTTCCTGTACCTGAATCTCCAACGATGACCAAAACCTCGCCAGCAGACAACCTGGCTGACAAGGGAAGTGTCGTGGCTTCACCCGGCAACCCAACTGCAGCTTTCACCATCGTCACCGTCTTCGCCGTTTGGTCAAAGGTGATTGAGTGAAGCGGCGCTTCACGTTCTTGATCAATTAATTGCAGCAAGGTTTCAGCAGCAGCTCTGCCACTTGCAGCGTTATGAAATTCAGATGAGGTCCGCCTCAGCGGCGCATAGATCTCAGCGGCAACGAGCAAAATCGTAAAGGCACTCGCAGCGCTCACCGTGCCAGCCATGAGTTGAAAGCCAATGACCATTGCGGTGAGCCCAACCGAGACCCCAGTCGTAAATTCAGCCGCGAGCGAGGACTGAAAGGCCAATCTGAGGGCTGCCATGGTGGCGTTGGTGTAACTCGTCGTGGCCTCATCGACCTCTCGTTCGGCTCGACTGGTGGCATTGAAGAGCCGAAGCGTGGTCAGTCCATGGAGGAGTTCGCTGTAGCGAGCAGAGAGCGCATAGAGCGCTCGCCATTGTTTGGCTGCACTGGCATTGGCACGTCTTGCAACGCGTGCGGTGATGAGGGGGAGAGCAGCGAGGCCAATGGCGAGCAATAGTGCCGCAAGAGGATCAAGGACCAAAACAACGGTGAGGAGCACGAGCGGGGTGAGAACCGCTTGGACCAGTGCGGGCAGATATTTTGAGAAATAGCCTTCGAGCGGCGTGAGCCCGCTCGTCAAGGCAATGGCAAGACCTCCAGCGCGCTCACGGGAAGGCTCAACACCATTTGAGAATTGTGAGAGCACCTCGTTGTTGAGCGTCTCCATTGCCTGTCGACTGACCTGTCCGAGTGCTCGAACCATCACCACTTGCGCGAGCAGCGACAGACCAAAAAGCAGCGCGACTTCGATGAGCAACGAGGTTTGTTCTCCGAGGGCCCCTGAGGCTAAGAGTTGCGAGAACGCGTGGGCGAGCGCCATTGCGATTCCCACCTGTGTGGCAAGTTGAACGAGGCAAGAAAGCAAGGCCACGACGTAGGCCAGTCGCGGGCGCTTTGCCATTGCCACCAGGCGACGATCAAGCGGGCCGGGCCGAAGCGCACTTCCTGATGCACTCACGATGGCTGTCTCGACCGTGTGTTGTGCGCCACACTTCCACCCTAGTTCGATGGCTTGAAGGACCCTCAGAGAGATGGGACCCGTTCACGGTGTTGAAGCAGCTTTCACTGGTGGCGGTAGCGTCAGGGGATGCTCGGTCCCACAGATCCCGCCAAGAAACTCGTCAACGACCTTGAACGACGCATTCAACTCACTGTCTCGTGTCGAGCAACCGATGGCATTGCAAAAGTAGAAGGTGCAGGCGGCTTCACGGTTCTCAATGGCATTGAAGCGCAAATCATGCACAACGGCGTTCTCGTAGTCCGCGATGGCTACCTCGGTCCATGGCAAACCAGAGTGATTGCTCAGCTCAATGGCCACCACGAACCTCAAGAAGAAGTGGTGTTCCATGCCATCTTGGAGCGGCTTTCGAGCGAGGGGGCAGGAGCTGCGATGGTGGAGCTTGGGGCTTGGTGGTCGTATTACTCGTTGTGGTTCAAGAAGCAATTTCCCGAAGCGACGATTGTGGGGATTGAGCCAGACCTTCCCTTTTTGGAAACTGGGCGACGGAACTATGCGCTGAACGGCGTTGACGACACCTTTTTGCTTCATGGAGTGGTTGGACCGACCCCTGGTGAAGTCTTTCGCTTCGTCGCCGCAAGTGATGGCAAAGAGCATGAAGTTCGCCAGTATGGACTCGATGAACTCCTTCGCCTAGCAGGCGTTTCTTTCTTCGACGTCGTGCTGGCCGATATTCAAGGGGCTGAAACCACCTTTCTTTCGACCAACGCCGAACTCTTGCGTTCTGGCGCAGTGCGATTCGCCGTGATTTCAACCCATGACCCTATGATTTCGGGAAGTGCGACAACGCACCGACAGGTGATTGACCAGGTGGTTGACCTTGGGGGCCACATTGTGGCCGAGCACTCAGTGAGCGAATCTTTCAGTGGCGACGGACTCGTGGTCGCGGCATTCTGGCGCCAAGATGCTGACTTTGTGGTTTCGCTTCCCCATGCTCGAAGCGTTGACACGTTGTTTGGTGAGTGGGAGCCGCGTCTTCAAGAAGTCGCTCATCAACGCGATCAAGCGCTGCAGCGAGTGCGAGAGCTTGAAGCCGAGATTGCCGGTTGACCCTGATGAAGTGAGGAGTGAATGAAATCTCCTCTGCGACCTCGGTGAAGCCAAGCGCCGAGTTCTTGGTTTGCAGTGACGGTGAGCCAACCTGTAGGCGGGATTCTGTCCACCCCTTGCGGGGCTGGGTGACCATCCATCTCTGCAGCCCACCTCAGAACTGCCTTGCGGCGGACGAGCAGCCCATGTTCTGACTTGGCCTTGCTCCAAATGGGGTTTACCGAGCCGATCCCGTCACCGGAACCGCTGGTGCGCTCTTACCGCACCGTTTCACCCTTACCTGTGTAGGTTTCCCCACCATCGGCGGTCTGTTTTCTGTGGCACTGTCCTGCGGGTCACCCCGACTCGCCGTTAGCGAGCATCTTGCTCTGTGGAGTCCCGACCTTCCTCAGGGAACCGAAATTCCCCGCGGCCACCTAGTCGGCTCACCGTCTTGACCATTGTGCCATGAACCACACGCTTTCGACGATGCGATGGCTGAGAACGGCGAAGTGAATGACTCACGGGTGACCGGTACCATTGAGGTATGAAATCGCTCAGGGCCATCAAAGTTGGGATTGCTACGGTCGCGCTTTGTGCGTTGACGACGTTGCCGGCGAGTGCGGCTCGCCTTCCAGGCGTCCGACTCCAAGCAGGACTTGCGCCGGCGTCGATCACGGCTGTTGGCAATACGGTCTTTGTTGCCAATACCTTGTCCTCAACGCTGACCATTATCGATGCAAGTCGTGCACGAGTCACGGGCACCCTGCACACCTCATCTGCGCCGCTCGTTGTGTTTGGTGACGGTGCGAACTTGTGGGTTGGATTCAGTGATGGCGCGGTCGTGCGGTACGCAGCGAAAACCCATCGGTTGCTCTCAATCACTCGAGGATTTACGACCCCTATTGCGATTGTTGCGGCGGGAAATCGAGTCTGGGTGGCAGACAAGGCTGCATCGACGATCACCATTCTCAATCGCAACTCTGGAGCGTTCGTGGCAAAGTTCGATTCAGGTGGGACAACACCGGTCGCTCTTGCTGTAGCCGGAGAGAACTTGATTGTGGCCAACAGTGACTCGAAAGATCTCACTGCACTCGACCTCCAATCTGCCGAAATCGTCGGACAACTCACGGTGTCTGATCACGTGTCAGCCCTTGCTGCTGCAGGGACTCGGGTCTGGTACACCTTGCCAGCGGAGAACCTCGTTGGCGTGATGGAATCAACCGACATGACTCGGCGCGGCACCCATCCAACCGCAGGCCTCCAACAGAGCGGACTGTTGGTGTTTGGTAACAAGGTCTTTGTCGCGAATGGCGCTTCTCGCCTCGTTGTTGATCTCCGAGAACAATCGGGATCGATTATTCGAGGTCACCGAACTGGAGCGACGCCTCGGTCCATGTGTGTTGCTGGCGGACGCCTGTGGGTGGCGAACTTCAACGGTCGATCGGTGTCAGGTATCTCACTCTGAGAACTCCTTTGACCTTCTACGATGAACGAGTGGAGAGCGACCTCGAGCCCAGTGAAGTAGCGCTCAGCATTGGTCAGCTCTATGACCGCGTCGATGGGGCACTCAACGAGGCCTTTCCCGTTGGTGAATTCCTCTGGGTGACGGGCGAAATCTCGAAGATCTCGGTCAGCAATGGCCATTGTTACATTGACCTCATTGATCCAACTGATCGCTCCCGAACGCCTGGAACCTTGTCGGTCAAGATCTGGAAGAACACCTGGCTGACAGTGTTTCGTTCGCTGTCGAATGAAGGCGTGAAGCTCGATAAAGGCATGTCGATTCGGATCCTTGGCTCGGTCGACTTCTATCGGCCTCGCGGGCAGATTGGTTTCGTCGTGCGTGAACTCGACGTCACCCAGTTGCTTGGTCAGTTAGCCAAAGCCAGAGCAGAGCTCATCTTGGCCTTGCGCGAAGAAGGTGCATTCGAAGCCAACAAGGCGTTGCCACTGACCGACCTTCCGCTTCGCATTGGTCTTGTGGCCAGTCGAGCGACCGAAGGCTGCTCGGACTTTCTTGGACAACTTGATTCGTCGCTGTTTGCTTTTCAGGTCGTGTTGGCCAACACCACCATGCAGGGCCAGCAGTGCCCGAGTGCAGTGGCGAGTTCTTTGGCCTCGCTCTGCCACGTCATGCCGCCGCTTGATCTCATTGTGGTGGTCCGAGGTGGCGGGGCAAAGAGCGACCTAGCTGCCTTTGACGACGAAGAACTCGTCCGAGCCATTGCGAAGTCTTCTCTTCCCATCTGGACCGGTATTGGCCATACCGGTGATGAATCCATCGCTGATTTGGCTGCCCATCTGGCGTTTTCGACTCCAACAGCCTGTGGGGCAGCAATTGCTGAGCGGGTCGGAGTTGTCCACGCTCACGTGGTGATGTCGGCGACCAAAATTGCCCGAGTTGCTCGCCAGCAGGTTGCAGAGGCCGAGGCAGACCAACGTCGCCGCCAAAGCGCTGTTGTGGCGCTGTCGAGTGCGACACTTGGAAGTGCTCGACGGTCGGTGCGCGAGCTCATTGAGCGACTCGTGCGAGCATCGGAGAACACCTTGGCGCGAGTGCGAGGTGACGTTGATGCAGCTGCTCGCTTGGCTCGCGTGAGCGGCATTGACCAACAACTCGGTCGAGGCTTTTCGATCACGAGAACCTCGTCAGGTTTGGTTGTTCGCGACCCAAAGGATTTGATCATCGGAGAAGAGCTGACGACGACGTTTGCCTTTGGCTCAGTCACCTCAACGGTGACGGCAGTTCATCCACATGTTCCACCATCACAGGAGAATCCATGACGCTTGCGAAAAACCATGAGGTCAAAGCACTGTCCACGAGTGAAGCTCGAGACGAACTCGAAGCAATCGTGAGTTACTTCGAACAGCCCAATGCGGATCTTGACCAACTCGTGTCACAACTTGAGCGAGCAACTGAGCTCGCAGCAGAACTTGATCGTCGCATCACGGAAACTCGACTCAAAGTTGAGCAATTGACGCCAAAATTGCTCAGCATTGCGGTGGATCCTGAGACTGGGGAGATTGTGCAATGACGACCAGTCGCCTGTATTTTCGCCAACTTCTCGCTGGTCGCGACTTTGCCAAGGGCAATCACATTGCCAAGCAGATGGTCAACTTTGCCTATGTCATTGGCGACCGGGAAACTGGTGAAGCCCTCCTCATTGACCCGACCTACGGCGTCAGTGACCTCTTGGAGATCTTGGCTGAAGACGAAATGACTCCTGTTGGTGTGCTGGCCACGCACTATCACCCCGATCACGTTGGTGGCTCACTTGGCGGCAACCACATTGACGGGATCGCAGCGCTGCTTGAGCAGGTGTCTGTTCCCATTCACGTCCAAGCAGATGAAGTGCCGTGGGTTGAGCGCACGACTGGGGTTTCAAGTGAACTCGTGGCCCACAAGTCAGGTGATGTCGTGATGGTGGGGGAGATCCCCGTCACGTTGCTGCATACCCCGGGACACACTCCTGGAAGCCAGTGTTTCTTAGTGGAAGGGGCGATGATGTCGGGCGACACGTTGTTTCTTGAGGGTTGTGGCAGAACTGATTTGCCGGGAAGTGATCCGCAAGAGATGTATCGAACGTTGACGGCTCGGCTCTCAGCTGTTCCCGATTCGACCATGTTGTTCCCCGGCCACCTCTATTCCGAAGCACCATGTCAGACCATGGAACTCACTCGGGCTTACAACTATGTGCTCGCTCCTCGAGCGGAGTCCGAGTGGTTGCGGATGTTTTCATGAGCGACGCACTCGATCTCAACGGTTCGGTCCTCATCATTGGTGCATCCCTCGGAGGTCTTCGCACGGCTCAGGGGCTCAGAGACCTTGGCTTTGTTGGCACCATCACCCTCGTTGGCGATGAAGCTCACCCGCCCTATGACCGACCACCGTTGTCAAAGCAGGTGGCCATGGGAAAGTGGGCCATCGAGCGCACCATTTTGCTTGATGACGAACGACGAGAAGCACTCAACCTTGATCTTCAACTCGGCCGACGAGCGATCCATCTCGATCCCGAGACGGCGACGGTGACCTTCAGCGATGGCGGAACCCTGAGCGCTGATCGAGTGGTCATTGCAACTGGTGCCCGACCACGCATCATGAGCGTTCCAGAAGGCGTCACTGCGCACGTCGTGCGCTCCTATGAAGACGGTGTGGCGCTACATGATGCCCTGAACACTTCGCCAAAACGAGTCGTCGTCATTGGAGCTGGGTTTATTGGTGCCGAAGTTGCGTCCTCAGCTCGCAGTTTTGGCCACGAGGTCACGGTGGTGGAGACGCAGACGACGCCGCTGGCAACAATTCTTGGAGAAGAACTCGGCGCACGCTGTGCTGCACTTCATGGAAAAAGTGGCGTGACGCTGTTGGCCGGGACTTCAGTCGACGCCGTCTCAGCAGACGGCAACGGAGGAGCGCTCCTCATGCTTGACAATGGACAGGAACTTCACGCTGACGTGTTGGTGGTTGGTATTGGGGTCATCCCAAACACCGAATGGCTCGAGGGAAGCGGACTGTCGCTGAACAATGGCGTTGAAGTTGATGGCGCACTCTTTGCCCATGACCGAGTGGTCGCTGTTGGTGACGTTGCCCGGTTTCAGTGGACTCGGCTCAATATGACGAGTGCGGAGCGCATTGAGCACTGGCAAGTCGCGGCTGACCACGGCCGCTTTGCTGCAGAAGGCTTGCTCGCCGGCCGCTCGCAAGCTCAGCCCATTCAACTGCTGCCCTATTTTTGGTCAGATCAATATGGGGTGAAGTTGCAGATGCTTGGTCGTCCAGCGGCAAGTGACAAGGTGCAGATCGTTGAACAAGACGAACAAGGTCGACTCCTCGCGCTCTATGAGCGAAATGGGGCCGTCTCGGCTGCCTTTGCCATTTCAAAACCTCGTGCACTCATGCAACTGCGAGCAGCACTTCTTGATGGTGTGACGCTTGCGGAGGCTCAGGTTCTGTTGAACCCGTAATGCAGCTGCCATCTTCGTCGCTCGAGGACTGAGATCTGGAAGCGTTCTCCTCTTGGGAATTGAAATGAGGCCTAAAACTGGACTCCAGAGAGCTCGGGAATGGTTCCCTCGGCTCGCGACCGGGCATCAAGCCAACGTTCGCGAGCTGCCAGCCGGTCAGCATCAGCCAACGTGGGTTCAACAACTTTTCTTGGGATAACAGTTGATACTGCTCCTTCGAGGCTTGCCCATATGCCTACGGAAAGACCAGCTAAGAAGCCTGCCCCACGCGTTGTTGCTTCAACTTCGCTTGAGAGTTCAATGGGTCGACCCGTTGCGTTGGCCAGTGCTGTGACAAAGGTTTCGTTGCGAGAGAGTCCGCCATCGACTTTGAGCGCACCAAGTGCCAAGTGGCTGTCCGCTTCTGCAGCTTCCACCAGGTCGGCACCTCGAGCGGCAATTCCTTCTAAGACAGCTCTCGTGATGTGTGCTCTGCCCGTTCCACGGGTGAGACCAAGGAGTGCACCTCGTGCGCCAAAATCCCACACTGGTGTGCCGAGACCAACAAAAGCTGGGATGAAGATCACTCCATCGCTTGACGGCACAGAAGCCGCAAGTGCATCGCTGTCAGCCGCATTCTCGAAGAAACCGAGATCATCTCGGAGCCATTCAACACAGGTGCCAGCCGACAGGGCAATGGCTTCGAGCCCCCAAGTCTTTTTACCGTTGAGCTGGAATGCCACGATGGGAAACGTTCCGTGCTGAGCTCGAACTGGGGCTGGCGCCTCAACTGAAGCCGTGACCAGATTGAGCATCGCTCCAGTACCAAAAGTGATCTTGGCATCTCCGCGGTGGATGCAGCCCTGGCCAACAAGGGAGGCCTGCTGGTCGCCAGCAATGCCGGCAATTGGTGGACTTCCCGGAAGTGCTGTGGCATAGCCAACAACCCCAGAAGAATCGACAATGTCGGGCAACGTCCCTCGGCTGATCTGCAAGATCTCGAGCGTGCGGTCGTCGTAGTGACTCACGGTGCCATCAACAAGGCCGGTGACTCCAGCATTGGTTGCATCGGTGACAAAGACCGAACCTTGCGAGAGCACCCAGGCAACGTAACTGTCAACAGTCCCGCAGCGAAGGGTGCCGGCCTTTGAGCGCGAGCGATCAGGGTCGATTTCATCGAGGATTGCCTGATGCTTCGTTGCCGTGACATTGGGGGCTAAGCGGAGGCCTTCGCCTTGGAGTACGAGGCACTGAATGACCGTGCGCAGGTCCTGCCAGCCAATACTTGGACCGAGGAGTTCTCCAGTTGCTGCGTCCCAGACAATGGCTGAGGCACGCTGATTAGCAATACCAACAGCGGCGACCTCGCTGCCAAATGCTGAACGTGCTGCGTTGGCTGTTGAAAGTACCGCTTCACCAATGGCTTTGGCGTTGAGTTCGACCATGCCAGGTGCGGGACTCGAGGGCAACACCGAGACCTGGAAGGTGTTGGCGACTGCACCGTCTTCATGGACAATCGAGGAACGAACAGACGAGGTCCCAACGTCAACGACCAAAATCGCGTTGCTCACTGCGCAACCTCGCTGAATCCGAGCTTGCCTGGGTTCATAATGCCGTTCGGGTCAAGGGCATCTTTCACCTGCTGCAGCACACCATGGGCGCTGCCCAGTGACGCGACAAGCGCTCCTGCCCGATGGAGGCCCACGCCATGGTGATGGCTGACTGCTCGACCTTCAGAAATGATGCATGCGTTGGCAGCGTCCCAGACGCGCTGGTAATAGTTGGCTTCTGCTTCGAGTTGATTGTCGCCATCTTGCGCTGTTGGTCGACCTACGAAGGTGAAGTAGCAGCATGCGCCATCTGCGTATGCGTGGGACTGGTGCACCGAAGCCGTCATTGTGCCAGGCGTCTCACGCAGCGTCGTGAGCAGGCGCTGCGTGGTCAAAGAGAGATCTTTCCAACTGCCAGAAATCTCAATGGTGTCGACCACGACATGGTTCCGCCACAGCGGAGCGAGTTGACTCACGTTGTTTCGGTGCCCGAGCCAGTGGTCAACGTGGGCGAGGTCTTCTGTTGTTGCGCCGCTCAGTTCTTCATCAACAATTGCCATGGTGGCAGCAAGCAGATGAGGATCGGCTTCATCGAGAACAATCAAGACGTTCGAGTCGACTTCAAAAGAGCGCTTTGACTCAATTTCGTCGTAGAGGCGAAGGACAGCCGGCGTGGCACCACGTTGCAGAATGCGACGGCAGGCTTCAAGACCCTCGTCAAAGGTGGCAAACGACACCACTCGACGAGCTTCCGCTGTCGCTTTGCGGTGCAGTTTGAGGGTTGCGGAAGTAATCACCCCAAGGGTGCCTTCGCTGCCCACAAACAACTGCGTCAAGCTTGGACCTGTTGCGCTTCGCGGTGCAGTGCCAGCCGTGTCAATGAGGCGTCCATCGGGGAGTGCGACGGTGAGGGTCACCACCATGTCTTCAATCTTGCCGTAGCGAGTTGAGTATTGACCAGCTCCACGACAGGCCAACCATCCACCAACGGTTGACAGGTCAAAGCTCTGCGGGAAGTGGCCAACGCTGTAGCCGGGTCCAACGCCAGCCAAGTGAGCCTCCAAATCCGGGCCAAACATGCCGGCATCGACCGTCACGGTCTCGGAAATCTCATCTACTTCATGGACCTTGTTGAGTTCGCACAGGTCAAGGGCCACGCCACCACGAAGGGGAATGGAGCCGCCACACACGCCAGAACGACCGGCCATTGGAGTGACCGGCACTCTGGCGTCGTTACACACTTGCAGCACCTGAGCTACTTGCTCAGCTGTTTCTGGGCGAACAATGACGCCAGCTAATGCTGGCACTTGGCCTGCGGCCGCCCAGCCAATGGCAATGGGCCACCAGTCGCGACCATGTTCGGCCAAATCTTCGCCATCAATGCTCGTTGGGGCAATGGCACGCAGTTGTTCGAAAAATGCTGGCGTCATCTCATGAGCGCCATCCATCAGGCGAGGAACGAGTTGGTCGACCTCAACGTCAAAAGGAGTGGGTGGGGTGGGACGGGTCATGCATTTTCCGTTTCTTTGAGTCCTGCAGCGACAAGGTCGCCATTGAGTTCAGCAACAAAGCTCGTAACTTCTTGCGCTTGGCGGGCGGCATCCCAGCCGAGGACCTCTCCAAGAATGGATGCAGCAAGAGGGGCAACCTTGGCCGCTACATAGGCATCTTGGATGGCGAGTCGGAGGCGGCGCGAGAGCACGTCACTGAGCGACTGAGCGTATTCAGCGCTTGCGGCATAGCGAACTTCAGCTGGCAAGTAGGGGAGATGTGGCGCGAGCAGTTGGTCACCTTGCTTGGCCAAGGCGAGTACTGCTCCTGCATCAGTGCCGTAGCGGTTAGCTAAGTGATCATCTGCTTTGGGGGCCTGCTTGGTTGCGCCATGGAGCGGCAACTTCTTTGTCGTGCACTTGGTTGATTTACCTAGTTGCTTGACCACCACGTCAACAGTGTCTTCGGCCATCTTGCGATACGTCGTCCACTTGCCGCCTTTGATGGTGACCACACCATGGCTCGTGACGGTGACCTTGTGGCGACGAGAAAGATCAGCGGTTCGCTCTTTCAACTCTGACCCCTCATCGGGCAACAGCAGTGGACGAAGACCAGCCCAGACGCCAGTCACATCCTCAGGAGTCAATTTTGCACTGGTCAATGCATTAATCGCCGACAACAAGTACGCAACGTCTTCCTCGGTGCAACGCGGATCATCAAGCGGACCGTCATAGGCCGTGTCGGTTGTGCCAATAAAGGTGTAGCCAACTTCCCTCCACGGAACGACGAAGATTGAGCGACGGTCGGCAATGACGGGAATGACCGCAGCAATGTCACAGGGGAGTCGGTCGGCAGGAACGCTTAAGTGCACACCCTTGGCTGGCTTGATACTTGGGCGTTGTTTTCCCGCTTCAAAGTCTCGAATCTCATCTGCCCACACGCCTGCAGCATTGACGACGACTTTGGCGGAAATTTGCATCTCGGGTGCACCGGCATCATCTGGCCCACAGGCACGAGCAGTGACACCGGTAACCGCGCCACTCGCCGACGTGATCATGGAAGTGGCTTCGACATAGTTCGCCACAACCCCTCCACGATCAGCGGCACTTCGAGTCAGTGTCAAGCAAATGCGAGCATCATCGCCCCGAGCGTCGTAGTACAAAAAGCCAGCAACCAAGCGGTCAAGTCGGAGGTTTGGCAGGTGCCTGGCTGCTTGTTCTTTTGTCACCTTGGCGTGCCGCTTGCCAATACGAAGGCCGCCAGTCACGTCATAGAGCCACAAGGCCGTTGAGTATGACCGCGCCACGGTCTTTGACACAATGCCGTCTTTGCCAAACAGCGGAATGAGGAAGGGCAGTGGCGAGACGAGATGAGGAGCGTTCTCTAAGAGTCGCTGACGCTCGTAGAGGTTCTCGTAGACGAGGCGAAATTCGCGTTGTTGCAGGTAGCGAAGGCCACCGTGGACAAGTTTTGAGGACTTCGATGAGGTCCCAGAGCCAAAGTCACCCTTTTCAATGAGCGCAACGGAAAGTCCGCGGGCAGCAGCGTCAAGAGCAATACCGGCTCCGGTCATGCCTCCACCAATGACCAAAAGGTCAAAGGTCTTACTGCCGAGCGTTTCGAGTGCGTGTGAGCGGTCAGGGAGTGCCATCGTCATCCTGTGGTTTGGGGTGACTACAGCCTGCCACAGCAATGCTTCAACGTTGCCCTGCTCCCGGTAGCGTAGATGCGTCCCTTCCAGTCCTTGGAGCCTCTGTGTCTGTCGACGTCAGCCAACTCGATCCAAAGCGCTGGAAGGCGCTTGCCATCATTGCAACCGCGCAGTTGATGATGGTTCTTGACTCATCGATTGTGAACATTGCCTTGCCAAAGGCAAGCCTTGATCTTGGTATTCAGCCAACCTCGCAGCAATGGGTTGTTACTGCTTACAGCTTGGCTTTTGGCAGCTTGTTGCTCCTTGGTGGACGAGTTTCGGACTACTTGGGGAGAAAGCGCATCTTCCAAATTGGACTTCTTGGGTTTGCCGTGAGTTCTGCCATTGGCGGTCTCGCGACGACTGGAGCGATGTTGTTCGCCTCTCGTGGACTCCAAGGTGCTTTTGCTGCATTTATGGCCCCAGCTGGACTTTCAATTATTTCGACCACCTTCACTGAAGGCCATGAGCGGGCCAAGGCATTTGGGGTTTACGGGGCAATTTCCGGTGGTGGAGCCGCCATTGGCCTCATTGCTGGAGGAATCTTGACGGAGTTCGCCAACTGGCGCTGGTGCCTGCTCGTGAACGTTCCCATTGCCATCGTCACCTGGATTGCTGGTCGCAAAGTCATCAAGGAGTCAGTGGCCAAAGACGGCTCATCGTATGACTTGCCCGGAGCGATTCTCGTTACCGTTGGGCTTGGTGCCCTCGTCTACGGGTTCACGCTGGCAGAACTGCACAGCTGGACCGCCACGTCCACCATTGTTTCAATTGCGCTCGGAACCATTCTGCTTTGCGCCTTCATTGGCTACGAGCGTCGAGCAAAAGAGCCGCTGTTGCCACTTCGCATTGTCACCAACCGCAATCGTGGTGGGTCATTCCTCGCCTCGTTCTTGGTTGGTACCGGCATGATGGCGATGTTCTTGTTTCTCACCCTCTACTTCCAAGACGTGCTTGGTTACAGCCCGCTCAAATCCGGATTCTCGTTCTTGCCGTTCTCACTCATGGTCATCACCATGGCAACGGTGTCGTCGAAGTTGCTGCCGAAGGTCGGCCCCCGCCCGCTCATGGTTTCGGGTCTGTTCTCGGCCTCTATTGGGCTGTACTTGCTCAGCAACATTGAGGTGCACTCGTCGTATGTGACCCATGTGCTGCCTTCGTGTTTCTTGGTGGCCGGCGGAATGGGCCTTTCGTTCGTTGCCTTCTCGTCAACGGCACTGTTTGGCGTTGACCACCACGACGCTGGGGTTGCCTCTGCCACCTTGAACGCCGCTCAGCAAGTGGGCGGAGCCCTTGGGCTCTCGCTGCTGTACACCTTGGCTCACACCGCAAGCGTGAACTACGTGGCGAATTTGGCTGTGCACTTGCCACATCCACCAACGCCGGGAACCTTGCCAGATGCGATCAAAAATCAGGCAGAAGTCCACGGTTTCCAAGTCGGTTTCCTCGGTGGATCCATTGGACTGCTGCTGGCAATGGTGGTTGCCGCCACCTTTATCACCAAAGATGCAGGCAAGGTTGGGGCGGCTGAAGAGCTTGTCGCAGCAGGGTTCTAAATTTTTCTGATAAACCCTTTACAGACTGCTTGAGGTCTGCCAAACTTAGAGTCCCGCAGAACGTGTGTCCTCTCGGCATACGCCTGTGGCGAGCGGGTTGTCGGAACCCTCGAGTTGAAAGCGCAGTCAATGACCTCCACCTTGTCCCCAATCACGTCCACCGCATGGCGCTCACGTTCTGCGTGCGAAGGCCTCGACCCGGACATCTTCTATCCAGCATCAGAAGATGACGCCGCTTCAGCCCCTGCGAAGGCGATTTGCGAGACCTGCCCAGTGAAAGAGCCCTGCCTCGAGCACGCCCTCAACAACCGTGAGCGTGAAGGTGTCTGGGGTGGAATGACTGAGCGCGAGCGTCGCCGCATGGTGCGCCAGCGTCGCAAGACGGTCTGAGAACTTTTTCTCGTCGGCGCTTGAGAAAAGCGCCTGTTCAAGAGTGGTGCTGCGACTAGCCTCGCTTCATGGATTTCGAACTCTCTGAAGAGCTCACGCAGCTGCGTGACAGTGTCCGCCGTCTCGCCCAAGACAAGGTCAAGCCTCGTGCCCGCGAGATCGACCGGACCGGTGAATACCCTCAAGATATCTTCGAGGCATTCAGAGATGCCGGTCTTTTGGCGCTGTGCATCCCAGAAGAGTTCGGCGGAGCAGGCGCGGGCATCTTGGGTCTGACCATTGCTATTGAAGAAGTGTCGAAGTACTCAAACACCGCCGCGCTGATGTTGTTGCTCACGCGACTTCCAACCGGTCCCATCATGATCTCGGGCACCGATTACCAAAAGGGGAAATATCTCCCGGGTATTGCTGAAGGCACTGAGCGCTGCGCGTTTGGGCTTTCTGAGCCGGGGGCAGGCAGCGACGTTGCCGGAATGCAGACCCGGGCAACTCCAGACCCAAACAACCCAGGCGGTTGGATCCTGAACGGGACGAAGTGCTGGATGTCTGGTGTGGCGCAAGCCGACTGGTATGTCGTGTTTGCCAAGACTGGTGATCCAAGCTCACGACTGCACAGCTCCATCACTGGTTTCATCGTCGAGCGCAAGTGGGATGGTGTCTC
>CANGPX010000037.1 GCA_947456095.1 Acidimicrobiaceae bacterium | reverse complement strand
GTGGCAAAACAGGTCGAAGTTCCCCCGAAGGTTTCAGCGCCTGATGCAGAAGAATTCCCGCTTGCTCTCCCGACTGGTATTCGTCGCTCCATTGCCCTCTTTCGAGTATTTCGCGTCGAGCAAACCGATCCAGACCGCTTCTACCGCACCTTGGCGGAAGACACCGCAAATCAATTGGCAGGTTTTGCTCCGCTGTTTAACCGCACGATTGTTGACGTTGGTGGGGGGCCGGGTTACTTCAGTGAGGCCTTTGAGAGTCGTGGGGCAAAGGTGATTCTGGTTGAACCCGATGCTCGTCCTCTTGAGCCTCGAGACCCCTCACTCCCCTTCTCGTCATTTGATGAGCGTCATGACTATGCAGTTCTCCCGGGACGTCTCCATGAAGGACGCACCATTTCTGGTGACGGCATGCGTTTGCCATTTGCCGACAACTCGGTCGACATCTCGTTCTCCTCAAATGTTCTTGAGCACGTCCCTAATCCGAGTGCATTCTTCGATGAGGCACTTCGGATCACCAAGCCCAACGGAACGGTGTACTGCTCATTCACCGTCTGGAGCTCTCCGTGGGGAGGCCATGAGACCTCGCCATGGCATCACTTTGGTGGCGAGTACGCGGCTCGGCGATACGAGAAACGTCATGGTCGGCCACCAGGGAATCGCTTTGGGACGTCACTGTTCAAGGTGCGAGTGACCGATGCCCTCAAACTCGTGCGTGAGCGTGAAGACATTTCCCTCGTCTGGGCATTTCCTCGCTATTACCCAGATTGGGCCGCCTGGATCATTCGAGTACCGATCCTGCGAGAATTTGCGACGTGGAACTTGCTGCTGGTGCTGCGAAAAGACGTCGCCGTCAGCGGCGACGCTGCTTCTCGGCCACCTCTGCAAGGGCTTGGAACGCCGCCTCGGCAGTTCGGCCCCAACGAAAACGCTTCGCGTTTTCAAGCGCCCCAAGGCTGAGCTCATCTCGGAACTTCTCGTTCGTCAACACCTTGACCAATGCGTCGACAAAGCTCGCTCCTGGACCGGTCAAGATGCCGGAGACTCCGTTCACCACAGCATCACGATGACCAGCGATATCTGATGCCACGGCCGGGGTCCCACAGGCTGCTGCTTCGGTGAGGGTCATTCCCCAACCTTCACGCAAACTGGCCGAAGTAACCACCCATGCGCGCTGGTAGAGCGCGATGAGTTCTTCGTCGCTCAAGTGTCCGGCCAAGGTCAACCACTGTTTTGCTCCGTGAGTTGCGATAAGGGCTTCAAGCTCACTGTGGAGATATCCTTCGCCGACAATGATGGCGACAAGGTCTGGCACCTCGCGCTTTGTCGCCACGAGCTGTTCAATCAGCAGATCAATCCGCTTGACCGGCACCAACCGGCCAACGGCAACAACGGTTGGCACCTCAGCACGTCTCGTGCCAGGTTTGAACTGATCTTCAATTCCAGGAGCAATCACGTCAATGTTCTCGGCTCGCAGATGGAGCTGCTCGATGATCTCGTCCTTTGAGGAATCGGACAACGTGAGCACCCTGCTTGATCGGTACAGCGGTGGAGCGAGATGCTTCTCAATAGTCTCTCCAACTCGAGCCAACACGGCAGAAAGCGACAATCGCCACATTGGACCATGCACATGATGGAGCACAACCACCCGAGGTCCCCTAAACCAAAGTGGAGCAAAGAATGGCATACCATTCCAAATCTCGATCAGAGCCTCATCACTTCGCCACTTGCGTCGGAAACCTTCGACCAGAACTTGGAGGAAGACTTGGTAGCGCCCACCTCTGCGAACTGCAAGGTATCCAGCTCGCTCGATGCGTTCTGGCTGTCCCGGCACCGAAGAGGTCCGCAGTTCAACCTTCAACCCAGCAGCGCTCCAAAGAGCGGCAATGCGATGTGCATGGAGTTCTGATCCCCCGGCTTCTGGGTCATCGAGATCTCGCCAGGCGAGCATGGTGATGGACGAAATTCCCACCTTTGCAGCAAGAGCGGCAATTGCGTGAACTGAGGCGACTTCATCTTCATGTTCATTCTCGCCTGCCACTCGATCACCTTCCGTTGAACTGGGGAAATGCTACAAGCGTGGCAGTCGCAGGTGTCATCGAACAAAAGATCGCCGTGAAAAGAGGTCAGTACTCGCGAGTGAGCCCTTGGGGCAACCACACGCTCGTCATCTTCAATCCAAAGTCAACCGCTGTGCGCAACTCCGACTCAGAAAACCACACCAGCGCGAGTTCCTGAGCAGCCAAGAACACTCATTGGTGTTGCGATCCTGAGTTGTTCAATGTTCATGTTTCTCGACGCCCTGAAGATCGAAGATGGGTCAACGCAAAGGCAATCGAGACCAGTGCTGCAAGCGCTCCTTGGACAGCCAGATTCACGCGGGCAACCTCTATTGGTTGTCCATGGGTCTGCAGCGTGGCGTAGACCAATGAAAACGCTCCGAGTCCAAGGAGTGCGGTAATCCATCGCTTGCCAATCGCAAGCAGATACAACGTGAGCACTACCGTGACCGACAGACAAACCATTGCCAGCACCAGCGTTGAAAACGCATGTTCAGCTCCGAGATACTTTGAAGAAAACACCAGTCCGAGCACGAGATGTGGAGCAATTGAGGCAGCCGCAAAGAGCACTGAAGCAGGTATGGCCAAGATGGCAAACGTTGCCGCAAGTGGACGTAGTGCATGTGCACCTTGACGCCAGCGAATTGCCGCTTCGGGAACTAAATATCCCGACAACACAATTGCAACGAAATACAGCGACTTCGACGCTACCGAAATTGCTGCATAACTCCCCGAGTCTTCATGACGCAAGCGACCGAGAAGAATCACATCGGCATTTTGGAGCACGGCCAGGAGCACCATGGCCGCCACGGCGGTAATCAGATCTCGCACAATGGTCGAGCCCTCATCACGCGCCGTTTCGAGATCCTCTTGGCCAGTACTCACTCGAAGGGCTGCGTTGGCCCGGATCCGAGCATGAGTAAACGTCGCAATCTCCGCTACCAAAATACCAACACACGCCGAGAAAACCGAGGGTCGAATGGCAACAAAGCCAAGGACAGCCACAGCTCGTACGCCACCTTCGACGAGCAGATTGATTGACAGATCTCGATAGGCACGAGTTGCTTGGAGGAAGCCGCGATCAATGCAGAGCACGACCCACAGGCCAGCTCCAGCCAACATCGCAATCACGCGACCTTTCGTATCGTGCGCGAGCAGTTCTCTTGCCACACCGCCTGAGACGGCAATCACCACCACGAGATAGACCCCGTAGGTCCACCATGCGGCGCGATGAATCTTCTTCGCCCACGCCTCTAAGGCTTCGTGATGACCAAGCACTCGCCACTGAGTGGCTCGTCGCACAACGGCGACAATGACGGCCGATCCTGGAGTCGAAACAATGAGAAAGAGTCCAATGAGCTGATTGAGGTACCCGTAATCAGACGACACCAGCAGGTGTGCGAGCAAAACCGTGACGATGACGTTTGAGCCATTTGCAACCACCCCGGCAATGGCCAAGGGGCCAGCACTGGCAATGTTCTGCCAAATTTCTTGGACGCGACCAAGCGGAGCCCGCAGGCCTTGGTCTTCGGTCATGACGGCTGACAGGTGGCATCCACCGAGATCAGTTCCCGGTTTGACGCTTCGGCAGAATCGGTGCATCACGGCCAGTGCCCTGTGCGCCTGTTGGTCGGCCAGCCTGTTCGTGATATTCCTCTTCCACATTGACTGCCCAAATATCGTGGGAAGCGCCGTGGAGGTTCTCAACCGTCAGCATTGCCGTGAGCATTGAGTGATCTTGGTTGTTGTACTTGTGCATGCCGTTACGACCAACGAGATGGACGCCAGCGACATTGTTCTCCAAGTACTGCTCAATCGTTGCAACATTTTCTTTGTAATCGCCGTCATAGTAGGGATATGCCTTTGGCACCCGAACGACGAATCCTCGCTCAACCCGCCCTGGTTCTACAAGACCAAGATGGATCAGCTCGCGAGTTGCCTGCTCAATGAGGTCCTCGTCTGTGGCTGTCCACAATTCGTCACCTTCAAAGACGAAGTACTCAAGACCAAGACAGGTCTTGCCGTCTTTGACCATGTAGGGCGACCAAGAGCCAAAGTTCTGAATCCGGCCAACCTTCACCTCGGCTGAGTGGATGTAAATCCAGTTATCCGTAAAAGCGGCTTGACCAGGCACGACTAACGCAACCGTCAAAAAATCTCGGTAGTGCAAGCCTTCGCCAGCATCGAGAATTTCTTTTGGTGGCGTTGGCGACAGTGCCGCGACGAGCTGACGCATGGGCATGGTGGAGATCAAGTGATTCGTTGACACTTCTCGTTCTTCACCGGCTCGGTTTCTGACGGTGACCGACGTGAGTGACCCGTTAGTTGCTGTGATCTTCGTAACCCGCTGATCAAATTCAATGGTCCCGCCGAGCGCAACTACTTTCTCAGCGCAAACTTCCCACATCATCCCTGGACCGTATTTCGGGTACTGGAATTCTTCGATGAGCGACGTAATAGCGGTTTGCTTGCGCTTTGGCTTGAGGGCATTGACAATGGCGTTACCAAGACTCAAGCCCTTGACCCGTTGCGCTGCCCAATCAGCTGGCATTTCTTTGACCGGCACTCCCCACACCTTTTCGGTGTAGGTCTCAAAGAATCGCCGATAGAGCCGCCATCCAAATCGGGCAACGAGCCAATTTTCGTAGTTGGTCTGATCCTTTGGGGGAAACAGCTTTGCCCGACCATAAGAAGCAACACACAAAATTGCTTCCAAGATGCCGAGATTCCGCAGTGCATTGGACGCCTTCAGCGGATAGTCGTAGTACTTGTTGTCATAAAAAATCCGACTTTGGCGAGGACGCAGGAGAAAGTCCTCGTCCGGCAAGATTTCATGCCACAACGCCTCGACTTGAGGAACCTTGGTGAAAAATCGGTGGCCGCCGATATCAAAACGCCAGCCATCACGTTCTACGGTTCTGGAAATTCCTCCGACAACCCTGTCGGCTTCGAAGACAAGGACACTGTCCCCTAATTTGGCCAGTTCATAGGCAGCAGTGAGTCCCGCTGGGCCGGCTCCCGCAATGACCACTGGGTGTTCAGCATCAAAGAGCGATTCTGTGCTCCTAGGGCCTTCAGCGCTCATCGTCACGAACTACCCCTTAGCCCATTCCCGAAATCTCTAACGAGTTCACGATAGTGCAGGTCAGCTCGAACTCCTGCTCGTTGCCGCACAGGCGCGATTCTGTCGGAACCGTCTCCCGGGAAGACCGTTAATTGCATTGGCATCCAGTATCGGTGCAGGTCAACCGCCACAACGAGCTTGCCGACTCCAGGGCGAACCGTATTGAGGGCAGATCGAAGTTCAATGCATTTGCCATGAAGTCCCGGCGCATAGGGCTGAGAGACCAGCCAGATCCGATGACTTGGGCCTGCAAGGACGTCGAGTCGCTTTGCAAACTGCAGTGGGTCGGCCGCACGAATGGCCGCTTCGTAGTCAATCCAATCAATAATGGTCGGATTTCGATCGAAGTGGGGATAGCCAATTGCTTTGACATGCAGTTTTTGCTCAAGGGGTGAGAGTCGAAGCGTCGAAGGAGCCAACTGATCGGGACAAAACGCGACGACGTCACCAGGCTGGGCAAACTGCTCGAGAGCGCTAGCAATTCTCGGTGATTCGGTTCGAGCGGTGCCATGGTACTGATTTGCGCTCCAAAGACCTACTCCTCCGAGCCCGACAACGAGCAACAAGCGAAGCCATGGTTCGCCAAACGAGGCAATACCAAGCGCCATCAAAATCACGAACGGAATGAAGGCCACTGAGGCATACCGAGTCACGACTGCACTCGAGGAGAGCATTGAGATGAATGATCCAATGATCACGGTTCCAACAGACCAAATCGCAACAAGGCGCGCACGCCGCTGAATGCGCAGATCAAGGGTCAAGGTAAAACGCCCAGTGGCGATACCCAAGAGCCCGATTGCCCCGATGGCGAGATACCCAACAATGAGCAACTGAGAATGCAGTGAGGGGACCTGAAATAACGCTGCCTGATTGAACGAGAACCAGGCAAAGATTTCAACCACCACCGAGATTGGCTGTGCTCCACTCCATGGCGTGCCCGTGTGGCCAAGTTGAAACAAAAACACTGGAACCCAAGGGAGAAAAGCAATTCCTCCAACCACCATGGCGACCAGTGTTCTGCGAGCGGAATTTCGATTTTGGCCAAACAGTGCAAAATACGCGACCCAACAAAAGACCAGCACCAGCAGGTAAATCGACCAGTAGTGGGTATACAGCAGTGCGGCAACGCATCCCGCCACCGCAGCAAGATGCTTGCGAGTTGGAGCAGTGATCGCCCACTCGAGGGCACCGAGAAGGAGCACTGACTCCAACATCACGAGCGCATACATCCGGCACTCAGATGAGTAGTAGACGAAATACGGAGCACCAGCCAGAATCGCAATGGTCATTACCGCGATTGATGGGGTCCAAATGCGCTTCACAATGAAAAACGTCGCAAGCAAGGTGACTGCGCTGATGCAAGTGGGGAGCATCCGCACCGCAAATGAGCTCTGTCCAAAGATGCCCATCCAGACGTGGAGGAGGGCATAGAACAGCGGTGGCGCTCCGTCATGACGCAACACACTTGGCAAATCCGTCAGAGGTTTACTCGCAATATTGACCGTCAAGGTTTCGTCAAGCCACAACGGCACTTTCACCGTCGCAGCCAACATGAGTGAAGCCACAACTTCAACAACAACGGCCACGGTGGCCAACACGGCAACCGGTCGAGGAAGCGAAGCGCCGAGCTTCAGGTCTTCGCCAAAACTGAACGGCTCCGCTGACTCATTCATGCTCGCATCGTAGGTCAGCAAACTTGTTGAACGAGAGCGCTCAAACCTCCGTCGTTATCGGATACTGTTGCCCCTTGAAGAAAGGGGGGGTTCATGGCACGGTATTTGTTCCGTCGAGTTATCGCATTCTGCTTGATCTTGTTGACGATCTCGCTCTTGAGTTTTTGGCTCATGCGCCTATTGCCCGGCGATCCGATTGTGAAACATCTCGGCACGTCGTACACGACAGAGAACGCTCAGGCGTTTGCGCATCAGGTTGGCCTCGATAAAGGGTTCTTTGCCCAGTACTTCACATGGCTCGGACACACCTTGACGGGCAATTTGGGCTACTCGTGGAACGTGAGCCCGAACACGTCAATCTCTGAGATTTTGTCAAAGACGCTTCCACCAACCATCGAGATTGCCTTCTTCAGCCAGGTCATTGCTTTGGGGATTTCTATTCCTGCCTCAGTTGCTGTGGTGCGTCGTCCCAATGGAAAACTTGACCGAGCCACCAACGTGTTGATGCTGAGCGCGTACTCCATCCCTACGTTGATTGCCGTACCTGTGCTGACGCTGTTCCTTTGTGTTCGCTACAACGTGCTGCCAGGGCCGAGTTCGTGGGTCTCGTTCGCTGAAGACCCGATCTTGAACCTTCGAGTGTGTGTGCTCCCGGCACTGGCGATTTCCGTTGCATCTCTTGCAGGGCACTTCCGTTTCTTGCGCAATGACATGATCATCAACCTGCAAGAAGACTTCGTCGTCATGGCTCGCTCCAAGGGCCTCACCAACCGACGCATTTTGTGGCGCCATGTTCTGCGTCCTTCAAGTGTCACGCTGTTGACCTCGGTAGGTCTCACCATTGGTGGCCTGATTGTCGGCCTCTTCGTTGCAGAGGTATACCTCTCAATTCCAGGATTCTCGACTCAGGTGATCGCGTCGGTTGATACCTCGGACTACGGCCTCTTGCAAGCATGCATCATGACCATTGCTTTCATCGTGATCTCAATCCAATTGATCGTCAACTTCCTCCTGCCGATCATCGACCCGAGGATTGCCCGTGACTAACACTGAAACCACTCCAACTGCAATGGCATCAAAGAAGCCTGCTGCTGTCAAAAGAGCCCGTGAGAGTTTCGGTGTGGTCTTTTGGATCGCTGCCGGATTCGTGGGACTGGTCGTTCTCGTGGCACTGACCTGTCAGTGGCTGCCATTAGCCGATCCCAATCTTGGCGACTACACGACACCCCCAATGGCTCTTCCCTCTTGGAGTCACTGGTTTGGCACCGATGAACTCGGGCGAGACACCTTGGCTCGCGTCTGCTACGGCGCTCGAATCTCGGTGTCAGTAAGTTTTGGCACCATGACCATTGGCCTGCTCATCGGCGGCTCGCTCGGCATGATCTCGGCTTTTCGAGGCGGTCGCACGGACTTGACGCTCAACTCTCTCATGATTGTTGGCGTGAGTTACCCTTCATTTGTTGCCGTGCTCGTGATCTTGGGACTTTGGCAGCCAGTGTCGATTCCAAAGATGATCCTCGTACTGGGTGTCTTCTCCGTGCCGCTGATCTTCATCTTGATTCGCGGAGCGACACTGTCGTACTCAACTCGTGAGTTCGTGATGGCGGCAAAGGCACTCGGTGCCACCAACACGCGCATTTTGACGCGTGAAGTGCTCCCGAACGTAGCTCCGGCTGCGATGACGTTGTTCTTGCTTGGTATCGCCAATGTGGTCGTTCTCGAAGGATCTTTGGCGTTTCTTGGTCGAGGCATTGCCGACCCAACGGCGTCTTGGGGAAAAATGATCAATGAAGGATCCCACCAGTTCCAGACCTACACCGGTTTTCAACAATTCGAACTGGCGTTTTTCCCTGGGTTGATCGTGTTCTTGTTCCTGGTCTCATTGTTCTTGATTGGCGACAAACTCCGAGCTCGATATGACGCAACGGAGGGAAGGCTCTAATGACCACTGTCACAACTCGCCAAGTCGCTAGCGACAACATCGTTGTTGTCGAGAACCTGTCAACCACCTTTGCAACCCCACGTGGTTCACTGACTGCGGTCAACAACGTTTCGTTGACCATTCAGCGAGGCATGAGTCTTGGCATCGTTGGCGAATCTGGATCCGGCAAAACCGTGCTCTCACGGTCAATCATTGGCCTACTTCCTCCTTCAAACATGACCCAGACGGGTTCAGCCACGATTAACGGAAATCAAATCATTGGTGTCGCCCACAAAGAACTTCTGAAACTTTGGGGTTCCGAAGTCGCCATGATCTTCCAAGATCCCATGACCGCACTCACTCCAACTCGTCGAGTTGGTGACCAAATTGCCGAGTCACTTCGGATCAACTTGAAGATGTCGAAGAAAGATGCAAAGGCGAAGGCAATTGACCTCCTCCGCCAAGTAGGCATCCCCTCGCCAGAGCGCCGCTCCCGGGCATACCCAAATCAGCTTTCGGGCGGTATGCGTCAACGAGTGATGATTGCCATCGCTATTGCCTGTGGACCAGAGTTCCTCGTCGCAGACGAACCAACTACTGGACTCGATGTGACGGTGCAAGCCCAGGTGCTCGACCTCATTAGTGAACTTCGACGCGAGGCAAATCTGACCATGATCCTCGTGACGCATGACTTGGGCGTGGTCGCCACTCGCACTGACAACGTGGCAGTGATGTACGCCGGCCGCATTGTGGAGCAGGCTCCGACAAAAGAGCTCTTCGCCCGTGTAGCCATGCCCTACACCAAGGGTTTGCTTGACTCGACACCTCGCATTGATGCACCGAGCCACACGCGCCTCAGTTCAATTGAAGGTCGTCCACCAGACCTCGTGAATCCTCCAGCTGGCTGCCCCTTTGCTCCTCGATGCACCTTGGCTCAAGATCTTTGTCACAAAGAAGCCCCAGCGCTCGTTGCGTCAACCCTTGATCCAGATCACCTCTTTGCTTGTCACTACCCGCTCAACGGCCATGCCGCTCAGCCACAGGGGGCTTGAAATGACCGCTCCACTTCTCAGCGTCAAAGACCTTGTCGTTACCTATGGTTCCAGGAAGAATGCCGTCCAAGCTGTTGCTGGCGTCTCTTTTGAGGTCATGGAGGGTGAAACCCTTGGTCTCGTTGGTGAGTCCGGTTGCGGAAAGTCGACTACGGGTCGTGCCATCTTGCAACTGGAGCGCGCCTCGTCGGGTTCAGTTGAATTCGATGGAGAAGAATTGACTGGACTCACTCGTGGAGAGATGCGGACTCGGCGACGGAAGCTGCAAATGCTCTTCCAAGACCCCATTTCGTCGCTCAACCCGCGTCGCAAGATCAAAAACATTGTGGCCGAGCCGCTCATCATCTGGGGTGAAGCTGACGAAGCGAAGCGAGAAACGCTTGTCAACGAGATGCTCTTAGAGGTTGGCATCGACCCAGCGCTTGCTGGAGATCGTTACCCAAGAGAATTCTCTGGTGGCCAGTGTCAGCGCATTTCGATCGCCCGAAGCCTCGTCGCAAATCCAAAGTTGCTGGTGTGCGATGAGATGGTCTCTGCCTTGGATGTTTCTGTGCAGGCGCAGATCATCAACTTGCTGACGGATCTAAAGAAGAAGCACAACCTCACGTTGTTATTCATTGCCCATGACTTGGCGGTCGTCAAGAACGTCAGTGATCGCGTGGCAGTGATGTATCTCGGGCGCCTGTGCGAGCTTGGGCCATCAGATGACCTCTATGCCCACCCGCTTCACCCCTACACCGAGGCGCTGTTGTCGGCGGCTGTCGTTCCGGATCCGGACGTACAGCTGTCACACACGACCTTGGAAGGTGAGCCACCATCGCCCATCAATCCCCCATCAGGTTGCCGCTTTCGGACTCGCTGCCCGAGCGCTCAGACTCGTTGCGCCGAAGAAGTCCCAGAGCTTCGTGAAGTGCGTCCAGGCCACCAAGTGGCCTGCCACTTCCCCTTATCCACAACGCATGTCGCAATTGGGGAATCACCAAACGCTCAGTAACGCTGTTGTAGTGCAGACTGCACCTCGGCTGCGACATGTTCTCCTCGCCTCAGTCACCACAAGGTCGCGCCCGGACTTGATCGAGCAGACGCGAACCGTCGCTCTTTCATGACCTACTCCCCTTAGTTGATACAGCACAAAGCGTGTCGGCGATTTCTCGCCGACACGCTTTGTTCTTGACGCTCAATATGGCAGGAGCCTGGGTTATTCCCCAGCAGCCTCTTCAGCCTCTGGAGCTACCTCTTCTGCTTCTGGAGCCTCTGGAGCTGCCTCTGGAGCTGCCTCGGTTGGCGAAGCGGCGATACCTGCGGTTGCCTCGGCAACGTAGTCAGCCCAAGCTGCCTGTGCCTCGGTTTCAGGGGTGAATTCACCTTCGGCGTATTCGTACGTGCCGATGTAGTTGCCGTCAGCGTCATAGGCGTGATCGCCGAATGCCTCACGGTATTCCTCCGACACTTCACCACCGTCAGCAGCCTGCTTGATCGACAAGCTAATGCGACGACGCTGGAGGTCGAAGTCAATGATCTTGACCCAGAGTTCTTCGCCTGGCTTGACCACTTGTTCTGGCAAGTCGACGTGGTGGTTGGCCATCTCGGAGATGTGAACGAGGCCTTCGATTCCTTCGCCGACTTGGACGAATGCACCGAAGGGAACGATCTTCGAAATACGTCCGTAGACGAGTTGACCTTGAGCGTGGCTGTCGGCAAACTGCTGCCATGGGTCGGCTTGGGTGGTCTTGAGTGAGAGGCTGATGCGCTCTTTGGACATGTCCACGTCGAGGACTTCAACTTCAACTTCGTCACCAACAGCAACGACTGACGAGGGGTGCTCAACGTGCTTCCAGGAGAGTTCTGACACGTGGATGAGTCCATCCATGCCGCCAAGGTCCACGAAGGCACCGAAGTTCACCACCGAGGACACAATGCCCTTACGACGCTCACCGGGCTTCAAGTTCACGAGGAAGTCGCCACGTTGCTCTTTTTGCGCTTCTTCAAGCCACGCACGACGGGACAACACCACGTTGTTGCGGTTGCGGTCGAGTTCAATGATCTTGGCTTCGATGTTCTTGCCAATGTAGGGCTGAAGTTCACGCACACGACGGAGTTCCACGAGTGAAGCAGGAAGGAATCCACGAAGGCCAATGTCGACAATAAGTCCACCCTTAACCACTTCAATGACCGGACCGGAGACCATTTCGCCCTTGTTCTTGAGCTCTTCAATGGTTGCCCAGGCGCGCTCGTATTGTGCGCGCTTCTTGGACAGGATCAGGCGACCCTCTTTGTCTTCTTTTTGCAAGACCAGCGCTTCGATGCGGTCGCCGAGCGAGACAATCTCTGAAGGATTGACATCGTTGCGGATCGACAACTCACGAGCTGGAATAACGCCTTCGGACTTGAAGCCAATGTCGAGGAGCACTTCGTCGTGGTCGATCTTGACGACCGTACCTTCAACGAGGTCGCCATCGTCGAACTCTTTAATCGAGACGCTGAGCGCTGCTTCAAGCTCATCGCCGCCAAGGTCGTCTTCGGTGATTTGACGGGGGACGTAATTGCCCTCTGCGTCAAAAGTTCCCATTGCCTCATCGGACAAAAGGGAGGTGCGGGTACTGTCAGTCATGGTGCTTCCTTCGAGGGATATCGGTCGCGCTGGGACACTATTGGCAATCAGGTAACCGCTCGCGCACAGCGCCGCTTACGGTCAGACCCTCACGCTACCACTTTGCAACAGATGCGAAGCCCTCAGGATTTGGCGGTCGCCCAAGAATCTCCCCACGCAAGAGAGATTTCAAGGGGCACATTCAGTGACTCGATCTCACCGAGCGCTTCTCGCACGATGGCTTCGACTTGGTGTTGTTCGTTTGGCGGCGCCTCAACGAGCACTTCGTCGTGGACCTGAAGGACGAGCCGCGCTTGCAAACCAGCTGTCGTGAGTGCTTCATCAAGACGAATGAGCGCAACTTTGAACAAGTCGGCAGCCAAGCCCTGAATCCCAGCATTCATTGCTTGGCGCTCAGCTGCCTGGCGAATCCGGAAATTCGCGTCATTGAGTTCCGGTAGGGGTCGAATACGACCCATCTGCGTCCTCGTATGACCAAGCACTCTTGCCTCTTTCACCGCGGTGTCCATGTAGGTCTGCACCGAGGGGAACGCTGCAAAGTAGCGGTCCATAATCTCTTTGGCTTCCTCAACGCTTGAGCCGAGGCGGCGGGACAGTCCGAATGCCTCCATGCCATAGGCAAGACCATAAGAAACCATTTTTGCCCGCTCGCGCTGGGCATGGGTAACTTCACTTGACTCAACGCCATAAACGCCAGATGCGACCGTTCGGTGGATGTCTTCACCAGTGAGAAATGCGCTGATGAGTCCAGGGTCTTGCGACAGATGTGCGATGACCCGGAGTTCAATTTGGTCGTAGTCGGCGACGAGGAGCTTCCAGCCCGATCGGGGAATGAAGGCTCCGCGGAAGCGTCGACCGCCTTCTGTTCTGACTGGGATGTTGTGCAAGTTCGGGTGCTCAGAAGACAAGCGCCCTGTTCTCGCAACGGTTTGGCGAAAGGTTGCATGAATGCGACCATCAGCGGCGATTTCATTGAGGAGCGCCTCGCCGTAGGTTGAGCGCAACTTTTCAACTTCTCGATACTGCAGCAAGGTATCGACAATTGGGTGATCAAGCCGGAGCGACTCAAGCGTCTGTGCATCAGTTGAATACGACCCAGACTTTGTCTTCTTGCCCGGCTTGAGGCCAAGCTCTTCATAGAGCACGGTCCGCAGTTGCTGCGTTGAATTGACGTTAAACGAATGGCCAGCAAGTTCATGGACCTTGGCCTCAAGCGTTGCGACTTCCACCCGCAAACTGGCTTCTAATTCTTGGAGGACTTGTCGGTCGACCGCAATACCCACAGCTTCCATGCGCGCAAGTACCGACACCAAGGGGCGCTCCACGTTGTTGTACAGGTCTTGGAGTTCCAACTGAAGAAGCGACTCTTCGAGCCGAGGCTTGAGTCGCGCAATCTGGAGCAACTGACGAGCGAGCTGCTCTGCGTCGGTTCCTGTGGCAAAAAGTCCTTGGTTCTCGGGGCTTACAGGGCCAAGCGGTTCCAATCGATCAAGGTCGTAGGCATCACCTGATGCATCGATCAAATACGCAGCAAGCGAGGTGTCGAGGTCGAGTCCTGACAATTCGATTTCCGCTGCTGCTGCACTGCGGAGGAGTTCTTTGACTCCATGACCACTGAAGCCAAATTTAGAAACGTGAAGCGCCAGCAGATCCCAAACTTCGGGAACGAGATTTCCGTCAACAATGGCGACGTCCTCGGCGTCAAGACCGCTGATTGCTAGCGTTCGAAGCGGTGAGCGTCCTGCTTGCCCAACCCAGGTCACCGCAACGAGCACTTCGCTTAAGTGCGTCTGCAGCCAGGCAGCAACTCCATCACGGCTTTCGAGCGTCGTGAGGGTTTGGTCAACTTCAACCACAGGCGCCACTGCAGCAGGTACTTCAATTTGACGGTCACCATCAGCTGAAGGGCCGAGGATCCCGGTCAGCAGCAGCGATTCGAACCGTTTGAGTTGATTCTGCATTTCCAGCGTGGTCAACACCTGGCGCAACTCGTCGACCTTCCAGCCACCAATGGTCAGCTCGTCAACATCAACTGGCATTGGCACCGTGCGCACGAGTGTCATGACTTCCAAATTCGTGCGGGCGAGTTGCTCATTTGCGGCCAAGTTCTCTCGCAACTTTGGCGTCAATTCATCCAAGTGGGAGAAGATGCCATCGAGGTCGCCGTAAGTGTTGAGTAACTTTGCCGCCGTCTTCTCGCCAACTCCGGGAACACCGGGAAGATTGTCCGAAGGGTCTCCCCGCAGCGCAGCGAGCATTGGATACTTCGCAGGAACAACGCCAGTTCGCTCAACAATTCCTGCTTCGTCGTAAAAGGCGTAGTCGCTCACTCCCCTGCGGTTGTAGAGCACCTTGATGTAGGGGTCTTGCACGAGTTGGTAAGAGTCTCGGTCCCCTGTCACCACAATTACCTGCTCGCCGCGAGCAGCAGCTTCAGTTGCCAAGGTTGCCAACACATCATCAGCTTCCATTTGTGGAACGCCAACAACAGGAATGTTGAGTGCTTGCAACACTGAGCGAATCATGTCGAACTGCGGTGGGAGATCTGGCGGAGTTTCGGCCCGTCCACCTTTGTAGTCACTCACCATTGCGTCACGAAACGTGCCACCAGAGAGGTCAAAAGCAACGGCGAGGCGTCCAGGTTTATGGTCCTTGACGAGAGTCTGCAGCATTGAACAAAAGCCATGCACGGCATTTGTCACGACGCCGTGAGATGTCGAGAGATCCGTGGGCAGCGCAAAATAAGCCCGGAACGCAAGGCTCATTCCGTCAATGAGGACCAGCGGACCAGCCGGTACGGTCATGGTTACGGCCGCAGAGTTCCGGAGAGAACCTGATCAGCGACGTCACGCATGCGCTGACGAGTCGCCATGGCTTGGCGCTGGATGAAGGAGAACGAATCGGCCTCGCTCATACCGTGATCCTCAAGGAGTGCCTTGGCTTGATCGACAATTCGCCGGGTCTCCAACTTGTCTTCAGCAGCAAGTCCGAGTTCGCCGACTTCCACCGCGAAAGCACGGTCTTCGGCCACTCGCTGCAACACATTTGCCAGCGCAGGCAGCAGTTCGTTGCGGCGGAAGGGCTTGACGAGGTACGCAGCAACATCTGCGTTTCTCGCCTCATCAATCATTTCTCGCTGGGAAAACGCAGTCAGCAGTACCACAGCAGTCGAACCGCCAGCGACTTTTGCCGCAATTTCAAGGCCAGTCATCTTCGGCATCTTGACGTCCAAGAGTGCAAGATTTGGTTGATGGGCTTCAATGAGCGCCAAGGCATCTTCGCCGTTTCCCGCTTCACCGACCACCTGATACCCGGCTTCTATCAGGATTTCTTTCAAATCGAGACGGATGATCGCCTCGTCATCTGCAAGTACCACTGTTGCGGTCATGTTGAACTCTCCACGTGTTGGAGGAGCTCAGCTCGCGCTGCATGGAGCTCCTCAAGTGATTTACGCACTGCGGTTCTGGCCCGCTCAAGCGTGTCAGCGGCACGGCGCATTTCACCGTAATCGTGACTCGATTGTGGGGTTTCGCTCACCAGATTCCGAATCCGAAGATCTTCAGCTGCTTCATCGAGGGCCTCGAATTGTTCATCAAGCACAGCAAGGTCAACTCGTGCCCGCTCGAGGCGGTCTTGAGTCTCTTCGAGCTTGCGGAGAACCACGGCTTGACGCATACCCCCATCCTACTGTGCACCTCTCTTGCGCCTTCAAAGCGAGAGGTTGAGCGGCTCCCAGTTGATTGGTTGATCTGCAATCCAAGCATCGTTGCCACCAGAAACACCAGCGCCTTTTGGCATCGCAACGCTTCGCTGCTCACTGCTGGCGAAATGCTTCCCCGGGATCAGTCCATAGGTCGCAGGGCTTGACACATCAGAGACCAAGGTTGCTGCTTCGTGTCCTGCAAGTGCGACCAGCTGCGCCCGGGCAAAACCCGTCTCGAAGAAACCACCAATGAAGCAATCAATACCCTCGGCCTGTGCCAATCTCAAGATCTCGACAGCAGCGATAATCCCACCGACCCGGCCGGGCTTGATGCAAAAAGCATCTGCTGCTTGGTATTTCACAATCTGTTTCGCCGCGACAAGGCTCGACACCCCCTCGTCGAGACATACCCGAAGAGGAAACTGCGCTCTGAAGGTCGCATGGTCAACGAGGTTGTGTGCAGAAAAGGGTTGCTCCACATGAGAAATGCCGTATTCATGGAGGCGAACTAATGCACCTGGACCGTCGAGATCGTCACCATCAATCCGGTACGACCCATTGGCATCAACGCCAATTGTCGCCTCTGGCACCACGTTGCGCAACCACTGAACCGGCGTCACGTCAAAGCCCGGTCGAATCTTCATCCGGAAGCGAGAAATTCCCGCAACCGTGAGCTTTGCTACGCGCTCTTCAAAGACCGATCGCGGAGTCGCTGCATCAATTGCCACGAAACCACCAACTTCAACTTCTTCACTCGTCACGTGAAGCCACGAAGCAAGCGATTGATGCTGCATTTTCAACTGCAGATCAAGAAATGCCATTTCGACAAGCGCAGCGACGCTTCTGCTCGTTGCATCAGTCCCAAACAGCGAGGCCACCATTCCTGGTGCCAGCAATTCACCACCACGAGACCGAACTGCTTGCTCGAGGCGATTCTTCCCAACAGTGCGCAACATTTCGAGTACCTCGTCAACGGAGGCATCGCCGTGTAAGGGATCAACAAGTGCCGCACACTCACCATAAGCAGTCACCCCATTTGCCCGGAGGCGCAAAAACAGCACTGGCCGTTTCGTAATGGTGAATTGGGCATTTTCAACTGGCTGAACGAGTTCGCCATCAACGATTCCAAACGAGAGGTCAACCATGCTCACCGCGCACCTTCAATCTCGGGGTACACTTTCCATCCTGCCCGGATGGCGGAATAGGCAGACGCGAAGGTCTCAAACACCTTTATTCGGAAGGATGTGTGGGTTCGAGTCCCACTCCGGGCACCAAAGTGAAGCGACGTCAAAAGCGTTGCTTCGCTCATTGAACAAATTCCAAGAAGCGATCGACTAGTCGATGCGCTCTGAGGCGATTCCCCTCGGCAAAGAGTTTTGTTGTCTCGCGCAGAACCCTTGGGGACTCGCCAGCACGCTCAACCTCGTCAGTGCCAACAGGATCGAGCCACAGCTCAATCAACTCTTCCGTAGCTTCAGGGTGAAACTGAACGCCAACGTTCTTTCCAAGG
>CANGPX010000036.1 GCA_947456095.1 Acidimicrobiaceae bacterium | reverse complement strand
GAACCAGCGAGAGGGTGGGAGCGAAACCGGGTTCCTTCTTTGGCCACGATGAGTTCAGGAGAGGCTCCAAAGAATCGACCACGTGAGGTCGGAACCACGTACATCGTGCACAGTGGCTCACGAGCGCTCAACCGGTTCAGGGCTTGGCCGACATGCAAGGGGCGATCAAGAGAAACCGTCAGGCGCCGGCCGAGGACCACTTTTCGAAGGGTTGAGTCCTCCATGATCTTCGTGGCTGCTCGAACCGCTTCTTCGTAGCCGCTCGGTGTGGGAAGGGCAACGGCTGAGCGGATCTTTGGCTGGGTGGACGGAAGGTCGAGTTCGTCGCCTGCTTTGGCGACTGTTGGCATGGTGTCTTGCTCGGCAATTGACGTTGCAACCCATGAGCCGTTGGGGCTGCGTTGCACAATGAGCGACGGCACGATGAGGTGTGCTGGGGCAGTAGGGGAGAACGGCAGTGCACCAAAGGCTCGCAGACCCTTGTCGCTAATGCCAGCAGTATCAAAGTGGGTGATGGTTGCAAGCAGTGCTGAAATCGAAGTCTGCTGAAGCGAGCGGAGTCCTTCATGAAGCACAATCGTTGCAGCGATCCCAACAGCGGCGATGGCTTCATCTGCGCCTGAAAAAAGCCAGCCTTCGTCGGCAACGAGCGCCATGAGATCAATAGGACCCTTGACCACAACCGATCGGGCAACAAGATGGCTGAGTTCGCTCACGCTACGAACCTTGTTTGGTTGCTTGAATTCGCTGGCTTAAGCCGCCAAAGACGAGGTGGTGGTTGACTCCCGAGAAACCACCATCACGAAAACGGCGGAGCAATTCGTCTCGAGGAGGCAAATATGCCGTTGAGCGAGGCAAATAGCTATACGCCGCCTTATTTGACAGCAGGCCACCCAAGAACGGCACACAGCGGTTGAACCAAAGGTTGTAGCCAATCTTGAGCAGCTTCGAATTTGGCGCTGCGACATCAATGATGGCAATGCGGCCGCCCGGGCGAAGCACTCGAGCCATTTCCGCAATCACCCCATCAAGGTCGGTGAAGTTCCGCAGTGCATAGCCGCACAACACGCCATCAAAGGAGCCACTTGCGAACGGTAAGAACGCTGCATCGGCTTCAACAGCTGTCAGTGGACTCGTCGCAGCTTCGAGCATGCCAAGCGAGAGGTCGGCACCAATGGCGCTATAACCAGCAGCAGTTGCCATCCGGGAAAAGTCACCTGTCCCGCAGGCCAAATCTAAAATACGAGATCCCGTTTTCAGTCCAAGGCTCTTCAGTGTGGCTCGACGCCAGCGTCGGTCGAGCCCAAAGGTGATGATTTTGTTGACGAGTTCGTAGCGCGGCGCAATGGCGTCGAACATTGACCGGACGACCCTGGTCTTTTCCTCGCCGACTGGCAACTCGCCTTCGGGGAGCTCGAAGTTGGCCACCGAACTAGGAGTAGTAGCGGTAGACGACCTGGGCGACGCAATTTGGCTTTGCTGCGCCTTCGCTGTCAACAACAACGTCGAGGCAGACCTGGACGCCACCGGCAACCTCAGTGACTTCAGCAACGGTGGCACCGGCGCGAATGGTTGAGCCAACGTGGACGGGGGCAGAGAAACGAACCTTGTTCGTGCCGTAGTTGACGCCCATTGTCGTGCCTTCGACGTGCAGGACTGATCCAAGCAAGGTTGGCACGAGCGACAAGGTTAAGTAGCCGTGAGCAATGGGGCCACCGAAGGGTCCGCTCTTCGCGCGCTCTGGGTCAACGTGGATCCACTGGTGGTCACCGGTTGCATCGGCAAACAGGTTCACCTGCTCTTGGGTGACCGTGTACGGGTCGCTGTAGCCGAGATGCGTGCCGACGAGTGCAGCGAAGTCGTTGATGTGGACGTTGGTTGCCATGGATCCTCCTGAGGTTCACTGTCAGGTTAGCGACGATGCCTCGGTGAATCGGTCCTCAATCAAGCCAAATTTTGACGCACTTGCGAGACAGTGGGTGGACAAGTCCAGCGAGCAATGCTCCCGAGAACAACAAATTGAGCCCAGCGCCGAGTCCATAGGCAAAGAAACCAAGGAGCGACACGAGAAAACTCGCACAACCTGCAATGAGGCAAGCAACGTAGCCCCACTTTTTTCCGTTGACCATCACCCATGCGCCGATTGCTCCGGCAATGGCAACGAGGCCAAGAAGTCCAACGATGCCTCGACCTGGACTTAAGAGGCTGAAGAACCCATTGATGTAACTGCACCAAATTGCCAGTTGCAAGGGCTGGGGGAAGCTGTGGTTCATGAATTGCTGTGGCGCCATGTCTCCATTGTTTCAGCCCCAGCAGCAGTGGTGGTTCACTAGGGTGGTTTTATGACCAAAACCGATGGTGATCACCACAGGAATGTCTCAAGCGGTGGGGCTCGAGCCGCCGTGTTTGGAATGAGTGATGGTCTCCTCTCCAACCTCTCGCTCATTTTGGGATTTGCCGGCGCCCACCCTTCGGGTTCTGTTGTTCGCTTGGCTGGGCTGGCTGGACTGATTGCCGGCGCTTGCTCAATGGCGTCGGGCGAGTGGGTGTCGGTGAAGTCCCAAACTGAATTGCTCGAACGCGAGTTAGAAGTTGAGCGCCAGGCAATCGCAGCGAACCCCGATGAAGAGCGTCGTGAACTACAAGAGCTCTATGTTTCGAAAGGCCTGTCTGAAGAGTTGGCTGCACAAATGGCTCGTGAAGTCATGGCCAATCCGAAATTGGCGCTTGAAGTCCATGCTCGAGAAGAACTCGGCATTGATCCAAATGCGCTTGGTTCTCCGTGGCTTGTCGCTGGAACCTCATTTTTGCTCTTCGCCGTAGGCGCGCTCCTCCCACTGCTTCCCTGGTTGATCTCGGGAGGGACGGCTGCAGTGTGGTGGTCTATTGGGCTCGGTCTCGCCGGAGCGGCAGCCCTTGGAGGAACCGTGAGCCGAATGAGCGGAAAGTCCATTGGCCTCGGCGTCACTCGCCAAGTTCTCATCACTGCTGCTGCGGCACTCGTGACGACAGCAATTGGCTCCCTCGTCGGCGCAGGCTAAGAAAACAGCCACGACCGTCGTCGTGACGTTTCGACAAAGTGCGCCCGCTCATAAAGCGCAAGTGCCGCAATGTTGTCGCCATCGACGTAGAGATCAACATGGGTGACGCCGCGGCCAGCCATGGTGGCGCAGCCAAGTTCCAACATTTTTCGACCAAGACCTTGGCCTTGCGCTGACGGGCTGGTGCCAATGACGTAGATCTCGCCATGGCCTTCACCATGACTCGGATCGATTTTGCACCAACACCATCCAGCAACGGATGCTTCACCCGAAACAAGAAACAGCGAAGCATCAAACCATGGTTGTGCGATTCGCTCATTGAGCGTGGACGCAGTCCATGCACCTTGCTCTTTGTGGCCAGCAAACGCCAAGTTGTTCGCCGTGATGAAGGCCGCACCGTCGCGCTCGATGGCAAACGTGCGAGCCTCGAGTTCGCTGAGCTCGGGATGATGGAGCGTGAGGTCTCGGGTGAGATGGAGCAAAGTCCGCGTGTCGTCAACGTCGTAGCGAGAGATGGCTTCTTCGAGTTCAACCGAGAGCCCGGTCGTTGGCTCCCACAGTTGCACCACCTCACCGTCGAGATCGACCATGACTGCATCAAAGGCGACCATTCGAGCGTGTTCGCTGTTGGTATGCGCGATGAGTTCGACGTTCCAGACTTCGCCATGTTGGGCCACAATCGCTGCTGCCACGAACTGGTTTGCTAGCCGGACCCCTACGTGCCGTTGTGTGCGAGAAGAGGCAAGCCCGAGGGCTTTGTGCTCACTGACGACATCGGGTGAGCGCTCAATGAGGTCTTGGAGTCTCAAACGCTCATGAGCAGAAGCGGTCGTGATCAACTCGACGTCAAATGCTGAGGTGCTCGACACGCCTTCAACCTACAACCATCGCCGCACAGACCCCCGGTAACCTCAAGTCCGTGACGACCACGATGTCCGCAAAACAACGGGCACAAGCCATAGCCCCCATTTTGCGCGAGCAGTTCCCGGGAACTGCTGTTGAACTCTGCGAGCTTGACTTCGCCAGCCCATTTCAGCTGCTGTGTGCGACCGTGCTGTCGGCGCAGTGCACCGATGTTCGGGTTAACGCCACCACGCCAGCGTTGTTTGCTGCCTACCCGGATGCTCCAGCCATGGCTGGAGCAGATCGAAGCCACTTGGAGTCACTCATCTTCGCTACGGGCTTTTATCGTGCCAAAGCCAATCACCTCCTTGAACTGTCGGCACGACTGCTATCGACCTACGGTGGAGAAGTGCCCAAACGGCGCGAAGACCTCGTCACATTGGCTGGTGTTGGCAGAAAGACGGCCAATGTGGTTCGCTCTGTTGCCTTTTCCCTACCCGGGCTTCCCGTGGACACCCACGTGCTTCGACTGTCGAAGCGGCTCGATCTCGTTCGGTCGGACGATCCGGTGAAAGTAGAGCATCGCCTCAACGCTCTGTTTGGCGAGCAAGAAGGTGGAGCACTCAGTTTGCGGCTCATCTTGCACGGTCGACGGACCTGCACTGCTCGCGTCATGGCCTGCGAGAACTGCGTCTTGCTCGACTGGTGTCCAACGGGAAAGAAGCGACAGGCCCTTGCTACTTGACGAGTCGGCGCATTCGGCGAAGCGATGATTGCAGTCCCCGCTCCAAACTCACGAGTTCGCTCGAGGCCTCGTCATCGCCAGCCTCAGTCGCCTTATCGGTGAGTTGCCCAACGCGCCGCAGCAACTCTTCAAGGGTCGCGGTTAACGACGAGAGCTCAGCGCGATCAGCCATGACTCCATAATGGCCGAGATACACCGTGTTGGCCAACAGTGAGCCAAGTGCGGCCAAGTAGGATCAGTGAGGTGTTACGGCGACTTGATCTCACTCACCTCACTGGCCCGGTTGACGATGTGCTGCCAAAGCCCGTTGACGCGGGCGCCGACGTCGCAGACATTGTCCGGGAAATCTTGGGCGAGGTCCGTCGCGATGGTGATATCGCTGTTGAGAAATATGGCCTGCGTTTTGACAACGTTCAAGGAGACCCAACGGTCGACGCAACAGCAATACGCGATGCATATGTCGGTCTTGACCCGGCATTACGAGAAAGCCTTGAGCTCGCGTGGGATCGCATTGTTCGGTTTCACCAGAGCGAATTGGCAACCCCAAAGACTTGGGATGACGGGGGCGTCACCGTAGAACACCGCACTGTTGCCGTTTCTCGTGCGGGAATTTACGCTCCAGGCGGCTTGGCTCGGTACCCCTCATCGGTGCTGATGGCCGCAGGCGCAGCAAGAGCAGGTGGTGTTTCGTCGCTCGTGTTGTGTTGTCCGCCGAGTCCAACCGGCACGATTGATGAAGCAACGCTTGCCGCTGCACACATTGCTGGAATTACCGAGGTGTATGCCATTGGCGGTGCCCAAGCCATTGGTGCCATGGCCTATGGAACCAAGCGCTTGAAGAAAGTTGATGTCATTGCTGGACCAGGCAACGTGTTTGTGGCCGAAGCGAAGCGACAAGTTTTAGGAATCGTTGGCGTGGCTGCAGGATTTGCTGGACCCTCCGAGGTCGCTGTGGTCATCGACGACAGTGTCGACCCAAGGTTTGCCGCAATTGACCTCATGGTGCAGGCCGAACATGGCCCAGATGGGATTGCTTGGCTGATTTCGACCAGTAAAGAGGTCCTCGATGCAGTCGATACAGCCTTGGGCGAGCTCGTGGAAAAGGCCCCACGTCGTGGAGCGATTGAAGCGACCTTTGCCGCATTTGGCTATGCAGTGCTTGTTCGCGATGCTGCACAGGTGCTTGAAGTTTGCGATGTCGTTGCCGCAGAACACTTAGAGCTCCTCTGCCGAGATGGGAGAGAACTGGCCTTCAAGGTCAACAATGCGGGTGCAATTTTTGTCGGCCCCTATGGAGCCGCCAGTATTGGCGACTATGTCGCTGGGCCAAATCACGTGCTCCCGACGAGTCGCACTGCTCGCTTTGCCTCAGCTCTGCGAGCCGACGACTTTGTCAAACACCACCACATCGTCACGATCACCAGCGAAGGTTTCTCACATCTCGCCAGTCACGTTGAACGCATTGCGACCAAAGAAGGTCTGAGTGCACACGCCCAGTCGATTGCGATTCGCCGGTGACCCACCCACGACTTCGCCCTGACCTCCAACTTCGCAGTGGATATCACTCGCCCCAAGTTGATGTTGAGGTTCGTCTCAACACCAATGAGTCGCCCACGGCGCCTCCGCCGGAGTTCAATCAACAACTCGAGCAACTCATTGCCCAGGTTTCGTTTCACCGTTATCCGGACCGGGCAGCGGCTCTGCTCACTGCAGGCGTGGCGAGTGCCGATGGCGTGGGCAGTGACATGGTGGTGTGCGCCAACGGATCGAACGAAATCCTTCAAGCAACGCTGTTGGCTTTTGCCGGACCTGGAGCCACTGTTGTGGTGGCTGAGCCGACCTATGCACTGCACAGCCACATCGCCCAACTGCTTGGCTGCGAGGTCGCAACCGTTGGTCGTCACGGAGATTTCACCATTGATGCTCAAGCCATGGTTGAGGCCGTCAATGCCAAGAACGCCGCCATTGCCTTTGTGTGTTCGCCCAACAATCCAACAGGCACCTTGGAGCCGCTTGAAACAGTTGAGCGGTTGCTCAATGAGACAGATGCCATGGTGATTGTTGACGAGGCCTACGGGCAATTCGCCCCTCGCTCAGTGCTTGATCTCGACAGAGCACTCCTCGAGCGGGTCATTGTGGTGCGAACGTTTTCGAAGACCTGGGCCTTGGCTGGCGTCAGGCTTGGTTATGCCATTAGCTCACCGTCAGTGATTGCCGGGATCACCCAGGGGCTTTTGCCCTACCACTTGTCGAGCTTGACGCAAGCTGCTGGACTCGCCGCATTGTCCACTGCACCCTCGATGGCAATTCGTGTGGCGAACATTGTCGAGCAACGAGGCGTTCTCGTTGCGCAGATGGCGGAACTTCCCCTCACCCAGTGGCCGTCTGCGGCAAATTTCATCCTGTTTTCGCCAGAGGGCTTTGACGCAGACGACCTCTGGCAACAGCTCGTTGACCGAGGCGTACTCGTGCGCAACTGCGCTGGGTGGCCGGGACTGGGCAATTGCCTCCGGGTCACGGTGGGTAGCGCAGAAGAAAATCAACGTTTCCTCAACGCCTTAAGAGAGGTCTTGCAATGACGGCACGAAATGCTGCAACCGAGCGGGTAACGAAAGAAACCTCAATCACTGCCTCCCTCGACATTGATGGCACTGGCAAGAGCGAGGTTTCGACAGGTTTGCCCTTTTTTGATCACATGCTGGACCAACTCGCTCGTCATGGTGGTCTTGATCTCAAGGTGCAAGCAACTGGTGATCTTCACGTTGACGCCCACCACTGCGTTGAAGACGTCGGTATTGTCCTTGGCGAATTGCTGCGCACAGCCATGGGGGACAAGGTCGGCATTGCTCGCTATGCCAACCGCCTCATCCCACTTGACGAAGCACTGATTGAAGTGGTGCTCGACGTGAGTGGTCGGCCATTTCTCGACTACGACATCCACTTCGCTCCCGACACGCCCGGGCTTGGTAGTCCAGCGTTTGATCCACAGCTGACTGAAGAGTTCTTTCGCGCCTTTGTGGTGGCATCTGGGCTGACCGCGCATCTCACGATGCGAAAGGGTCGCAACACACATCACATCGTCGAAGCGACCTTTAAGGCCTTTGCCCGCGCACTCGGTGATGCCCTCAAGGTGACCTCTGCACAGTTGCCGTCAACCAAGGGTCTGTTATGAAGGCGCTTTTTCGGTGAGTGACTTGGTCGTTGTCGACTATGGAATTGGCAATCTGCGTTCAGCCCAAAAGGCGTTCGAAGCCATTGGGGTGTCTGCCACTTTGACGAGCGATCGCACAACAATTGGTAATGCTTCGGCTGTGGTGTTGCCTGGAGTTGGTGCCTATGGTCGCTGTGTAGAGGCATTGGCGAGTGAGGGTCTGACCGAAACCTTGCGTGAATGCCTCTCGTTGGGTACGCCGTTTCTCGGCATCTGTGTTGGCTTCCAGCTGCTGTATGAAGCGTCAGAAGAATCTCCTGGCGCACTCGGTCTTGGCGTCTTTGAAGGAACAGTGCGGCGCTTGAGCAGTTCAGTCAAGGTTCCACAAATGCAGTGGAATCGCCTGCACACTGAAGGACCGTTGGCGACGAATTTGCTCGCAGGCCTCGAAGAGGATCCTTGGGTGTACTTTGTGCACTCTTTTGCCCCACCTGTTGGCGAAGAGACCGTGGCGACTTGTGACTACGGCGGCAAGGTCGCTGCACTCGCCCGACGTGGCACAACGGTTGGTGCGCAATTTCACCCAGAGAAATCAGGGCCGGTGGGGCTGAAAATCTTGGAGAATTTTGTTGCTCAGGCCAAAGGCGACCTTCCATGGAACTAATCCCAGCGCTTGACCTCATCGGCGGCGGCGTGGTTCGTCTTCGCCAAGGCGACTACGACCAAGTCACGAACTACGGCGACCCAGTCGAGCTGGCAATGCAACTCGATCGCGATGGGGCAACGCGCCTCCACCTTGTTGACCTCGATGCCGCCAAATCCGGTGCGCCGACGAATCATGGCGTGATTGCTGATATTGCGGCTGCAGTGTCCATGCCCGTGCAGTGCGGGGGAGGTGTGCGTTCACTCGGTGACGTTGAACGGCTCATTGGCCAAGGCGTGAACCGGGTCATTGTCGGCACGATTGCCCTCGAGGAGCCAGAACTTGCTCACTCCATGGCTCAAGCGTTCCCTCATCAGGTGTTGCTCGGGCTTGATTACCGCATTGTTGATGATCGACTCGTGCCTGCGGGCCGAGGTTGGCTGACTGATTCGCCAACAACGGTTGAAGAACTGCTCTTGGCTTACGCCACCTCGCCGTTCGCTGGCGTGCTGGCAACGGCCATTGCTCGTGATGGGACCCTCGAGGGGCCAGATGTTGAATCCATGGAGCGGCTCCTTGCTTGCTCGCCGATTCCCGTTGTTGCCTCAGGTGGGGTAGGAACACTTCAAGACCTTCAAACACTTGCTCACCTCGCTGCCACCTCGACGCTGCTCAGCGGCGTGGTTGTTGGGAAGGCACTTTTGGAAGGTCGCTTCACTGTTGCTGAAGGAGTTGTCGCATGCGCGCACCTCGGGTAATTCCATGCCTCGACGTCCACGATGGCCGAGTGGTGAAGGGCATCAACTTCCTCGATCTCATCGATGCCGGTGATCCGGTTGAACTTGCTCGTCGCTACGACCACGAAGGCGCCGACGAACTGGTCTTCTTAGACATCACCGCAACATCAGATAATCGAGCCACCATGATCAAGGTGGTTGAAATGACCGCAGAGACGGTCTTCATTCCACTCACCGTTGGCGGAGGCGTTCGGTCAGTTGAAGATGCTCGTCAACTGTTGCGAGCGGGAGCCGACAAGGTCTCGGTAAATTCGGCCGCGGTGAGTGATCAGTTCTTAGTGCAACGGTTAGCCGATGAGTTTGGGCGGCAATGTGTTGTCGTGGCGGTTGATGCAAAGTCGCGAGAAGGTGGCTACGAAGTCGTCACTCACGGAGGCCGCCAGCGAACTGGCATTGACCTCAAGCAGTGGCTTCAAAGAGTTGACCATCTCGGTGCTGGCGAGATCTTGTTGACCTCAATGGACCGAGATGGCACGCGGTCTGGTTACGACCTCGAACTGTTGCAACTCGCGACCACCACGGTTTCGGTGCCAGTGATTGCTTCCGGTGGCGTCGGAACGCTTTCAGACCTCGTTGATGGAGTCCGCCTCGGTGGCGCTGATGCCGTGTTGGCGGCATCAATCTTTCATAGTGGCGAATTTCGCATTGATGAAGCCAAGGAAGCAATGAGTGACGCTGGGCTGAATGTTCGACCAAGTCCTTACCCGCGAACACGGTGACGAGCACGGCTACTTCGGCACTGCGCTACCGTCAAGGCGTGGTCGACCAACTTCCCATTACCGTGCTGTTTGATCGAGTGCTCGTTCAGGTTTCCCAAGCCGAAGGCGAACGACGCTCTCGAGCAGGAATCTTGATCCCAGCAACCGCGCAGTTGGCCAAGCGACTGACCTGGGCTGAAGCGGTGGCTATTGGGCCCCATGTGCGCACGATCAAAGTTGGCGATACGGTCCTGTTTAATCCCGAAGATCGCTTTGAACTCGAACTCCAAGGCGAGGAGTATGTGTTGTTGAAAGAACGTGACATCCACGCTGTGGCATCGACCCGCATGGATTCAGGAACTGGCCTTTACCTATGAGCAACTTTCGCCCACTCAGTCCAAGTGACGTTCGCTATGACGATCGTGGACTCGTGCCCGCAATTGTCCAAGATGCCCTCGACGGAAGAGTGCTGATGATGGCGTGGATGAATGCTTCATCGCTTGCACTGTCACTTGAGTCGGGAAGTACGGTGTTTTGGTCGCGCTCTCGCCAAGAGATTTGGGCCAAGGGAGCAACCTCTGGCAACGTCCAAGTCATTGAATCAGTGTCAATGGATTGTGATGGAGACACCTTGTTGTTCCGAGTACAACAAGTCGGACAAGGCGCATGCCACACAGGTGCGCGCAGTTGCTTTGACCTGCCCCCTGAGGCCGAACAGTGAGGGCAATCCACCGCACTGCACATCTCGTCACCGTCTCTGTCGAGATGATTGCTGATGCATTGACGCCGGTTGCTGCGTTCACCTCAATTGTGGGCGAACAACAAGGGTTTCTCTTTGAATCAGTCGAAGGTGGCGAACGGTGGGGTCGGTATTCTTTTGTCGGACGGAATCCGCTTGCCTCGCTCACCAAAGCAAATGGCACCATCTCGGTGGTTGGTGACCTGCCGTCCGAAATTCGTCTGAACGACGGCATTTTGCTGGCGATAGAAGACCTGATTTCTGCTTTTCATGGGCAAGCCATTGCCGACCTCCCCCCTCTTGCTCGAGGACTTGTTGGCTACTTGGGCTACGACGTCGTGCGAGAAGTCGAACACCTTCCGAACCCAGCAGTTGATGACTTGGGCCACCCTGACGCGGTGTTCATGCTGCTTGGTGAAGTGGCGGTGTTTGACCACTGGAAGCAAAGAATTGTTCTCGTGGTCAATGTGCTGGTTGACCCAGATGCGACGACCGATGAGTTGGCAAAAGCTGAAGCCGAAGCACTGCGTCGACTCGAAGTGCTTGAGAGAGACTGTTTTGCTCCTGTTGCTCGAACAGGCGAGATGATTGGCCGGAAACCAAACCCCGAAGACTTGGCCATTGAGCGCACGATGTCATCAGATGAGTTCTGCCGTGCCGTTGAAGTGGCAAAGGAGTACATCACCGCAGGTGACATTTTCCAAGTGGTGTTGTCCCAGAGGGTAGATGTCGTTCTCGATGCAGAGCCTTTTGATGTCTACCGAGCACTTCGTCTGCTCAATCCCAGTCCCTACCTCTATTTTCTTCGCCTCGATGCGCTGACGGTTGCTGGATCATCTCCCGAGCCACTTGTTCGCCTACGCGATGGCGTGGTGATCTCGCGACCGATTGCTGGATCACGCCCTCGAGGTGCGACTGAAGAAGAAGACCATCGGCTTTCAGCAGAACTCATTGAAGATCCAAAAGAACTTGCGGAGCACGTCATGCTGATTGACTTGGCTCGCAACGACCTTGGTCGGGTTGTGGCGTTCCATACCGAAAAAGTTGATGAGGTCATGGTGGTTGAGCGCTACAGCCACATCATGCACCTCACGAGCCAAGTCTCGGGCACGTTGAGTGAAGACAAAGGGCCAATTGATGTGTTGCGAGCAACGCTTCCGGCTGGAACCTTGTCGGGTGCACCAAAGGTGCGCGCCATGGAAATCATCGACGAGTTAGAACCAACTCGCCGTGGTGTCTACGGCGGAGTCGTTGGCTACTTCGACTTTGACGGAAATCTCGATACCGCCATTGCTATTCGCACCTTGGTCGTGACCCCAGATGGCAGGGCCTCCATTCAAGCCGGAGCGGGAATCGTTGCTGATTCAGACCCTCGCACTGAAGATGCTGAATGTCTTCACAAAATGGCCGCTGTTCGAGCGGCAATTTTGGTTGCCCGCGAACTTGGTGCTCAGCGCAAATGATCTCAACTGGCGTTCTGGCAAAGCGTGAGGTCCTCCGGCTGAGTGGACGTGACGCAATGAGCTTTCTCAATGGTCAAGTGAGCCAAAACGTAGCGTCGATTCTTGAGGGAACTGGGGCTGCGTCGTTTCTGTTGCAACCAGATGGCAAAGTCGTTGACCTCATTGGACTGCACGCCCACGGTGAGGCGATATTGATTGACGTGGATCTCGACGCGGTTGAACACGTTGAGCAACGACTGAGACGGTTCATGTTTCGTGTCGACGTGGCCATTGAGCGTTCACAGATGCTGGTGTGCTGGTGGCCACAAGGGACGGCGCCTGATGGGTGCTTAAGCTCACGGCCATTTGGCCGCTCCGGTGTCTTGACTATTCATGAGGTCTTGCCAGACGGCGTTGAATGGCTGAGTGACGAGCGCGCTCGAGCTGAGCGTATTGCCCAAGAAATTCCAGCATTTGGAAGCGAGATCACCGACCGCACCATTCCAGCTGCACTTGGGACAGGTCTTGTGGCATCGGCCGTCAGTTTCACCAAGGGTTGCTACACCGGCCAAGAACTCGTGGCTCGCCTCGATGCTCGAGGCTCCCAAGTCCCTTTCCACCTCGTTGCCCTGAGCGCCAAACATGAACTTTTTGTCGGCGATGCGCTGCTGCTCGGTGAGCAAGGCCCAAAGGGCGAGGTCACCTCAATTGCACTGAGCGAAGACGGAGAGACCTTTATTGGTCTTGGCTTTGCTCACCGCAGCCAGGTCGACGCAGTGACCCTTCATTCGCCTCGAGGAGAAGACGTTTCAGTTCGGGTCCTCGATGGTTCAGGGGTCTTTTCTCGATAGCAGGTCAAAGATCGGCCTCGTTGGATTGCATCCCACCACTACGCTTGGAGCCGTGCAGACCTATCTCTCCAGCATTCTCGAGCGACATCGAGAGGCAGCAGCACGAGAGACCCGCGTGCTTGATGACGTGATTGCCTCGGCACTGCTTGCCAGAGCGCCACGTGGTTTCGCCCATGCTCTTGAAACCCATGACGGCCTTGCGCTCATTGCTGAAGTGAAGCGTCGATCACCCTCACTTGGACCACTTGTTGAGCACCTTGACCCAGCAGAGCTTGCCGGTGCGTATCTTCGTGGCGGGGCGTCGTGTTGCTCGGTGCTGACTGATGATGTTTCTTTTGGTGGATCGCCGCAAGACCTTGGAATCGTTGCTGAGAGTGTTCCTCTGCCGATTTTGCGAAAGGACTTTACGGTTTCGCCATTTGATGTCGCTGATGCTCGATTGATGGGTGCAGACGCGGTGTTGCTCATTGTTGCCGCGTTGAGCGATCAAGAACTGCGTGAGTTCGCTGACTTGGCAGAGCAGTTGGCACTCGATGTTCTCGTTGAAGTGCATGACGAAGCCGAACTCGAACGAGCGTTGGCGATCAAGCCACGAGTGGTTGGTGTGAATCAGCGCGATCTCGTGTCGTTCAAGGTCGACACCTCCCGTGCTCAACGGGTGGTTCGACACATGCCGTCGTCAGTCGTGGCTGTGGCCGAGTCAGGAATCAAAGGCCCAGATGATGCAAAGGCACTTGCAGATTCGGGTTTCCAGGCAATCTTGGTTGGCGAGACCCTCGTGAAGTCGAAGTCTCCAGAACAAGCAGCGCGAGAACTTCTTGGTTTTTCGAGGTCGAAAGTTGAGAGAGCGTGACCGAGCCGTTCATCAAGATCTGTGGGATTACGAATGAACCCGATGCGCTGTTGTCCGTTGGGCTCGGTGCGACTGCACTGGGGTTCATTTTCGCTGAGTCGCGTCGCAGGGTCACACCCCATGATGCCGAAGACATCATTCGCCGACTTCCAGACGGGGTGTTCACCGTCGGGGTCTTTCGTGATCAGCCGCTTGAAGACGTGGTGGAAATTGCCATTGATCTCAAGTTGTCAGCGGTCCAACTCCACGGTGCAGAGTCGCGTGACGATTGCCGATTTATTGCTGAGCAAGTGGGCCATGTGATTAAGGCCTTTGTCGCTGGAGATCCAGAAGCGGCACATTTTCGGTCCTATGGAGCCAGGCATTTCCTGCTCGATGGACCAGATCCTGGTTCAGGAGAATTGTTCGACTGGCGTGTTGCCGAATCAATGCGAGACGCCGGTGCCATGATTTTGTCCGGTGGTCTGCGACCACAAAATGTCGAACATGCAATTTTGACGTTCAAGCCTTTTGGCGTTGACGTGTGTTCTGGGGTCGAAGCCGAAGCTGGCCGCAAAGACGCATTACTGCTGCGAGAGTTCATCAATACTGCGCGACAGACCTATCAATCCATCACGGTTGAGCGCATCAATACCGACGACGAACCATATGACTGGGGAAACGAATGACGGCACCAACCGAATCCATGGGCAGTCCAAGCAGCGAAGGGTGGTTCGGTGATTTTGGTGGACGCTTTGTCCCCGAGCCATTGATGCCAGCGTGCTTAGAACTTGAAGCAGCCTTCACCGAGGCGTGGGCTGACCCGGCTTTTCATCAAGAATTTGAGTCGGTCTTGTCATCATTTGGTGGGCGACCAACTCCGGTCACTGAATGCCATCGCTTGAGTGAAGAGCTTGGTATCCGGTTGTTGTTGAAGCGTGAAGACCTTGCTCACACCGGCAGTCACAAGATCAACAATGTGATTGGCCAAGCACTGCTCACCAAGCGCATGGGCAAAACCAAAATGATTGCTGAAACTGGAGCTGGCCAACATGGAGTTGCCTCAGCAACTGCAGCGGCATTGCTCGGGCTTGAATGCACGGTGTACATGGGCGAAGTTGATACGAAGCGTCAAGCCCTCAACGTCTTTCGCATGGAGCTCCTTGGAGCCAAGGTGCACCCAGTGACTTCAGGTTCAAAGACTTTGAAAGATGCGGTTGGCGAAGCCATGCGCACCTGGGTGGCTGAAGTTGACGACACCCACTACTGCCTTGGTTCAGTGATGGGTCCTCATCCATTTCCTTGGATGGTGCGAGAGTTCCAATCAATCCTTGGTCGAGAAGCTCGTGGGCAGTCCGAGAAGATTTTGGGTGATGTTCCAGACTTTGTTGTGGCCTGTGTTGGTGGGGGCTCAAATGCAGCTGGCATCTTCAGCGGATTTGCCAACAGTCGCTCGCAGCTCATTGGCGTTGAAGCACTCGGTGGAGCGGCGATCGCAAGCGGCGTTCCCGGCGTGCTCCACGGCATGATGTCCCAACTTCTTCAAGATGAGGAAGGTCAGATCAACGAAGCTCACTCAATCTCTGCTGGTCTTGATTACCCGGGTATTGGACCAGAGCACGCGCACCTAGCCGCGACTGGTCGAGCCACCTATTCAACTGCTGGTGATGACGAGGTCTTAGATGCCTTGCAGCGCCTCAGTCAAATGGAAGGCATCATTCCCGCACTCGAGCCAGCCCATGCACTTGCTTGGATCTTGAAAGAGGCAGGCCGGGCCATTCCTACTGGGTCAACGGTGCTGCTCAACATGTCCGGTCGCGGCGACAAAGACGTGGCGCAAGTGCGAGAGATTCTCCAAGCGAAAGGTCTCTATCAATGAGCCGTCCCCATCTTGAGACGCACCTTCGGACCCAAGTAGCAAACGGGAAGAAGTTGCTTGTGCCTTATCTCATGGCTGGCCAAAGCGATGACTGGCTTGACGTCGTGCAAGCACTTGCTGAGGCAGGCGCAGATGCGATTGAAATTGGTTTGCCTTTTTCTGACCCAATCATGGATGGCCCAGTTATTCAAGAAGCAGCAGTGGTCGCTCTTGAGCGAGGGACGACCCCAGAGTCAGCACTGAGTGAGCTTGGCTCAATTGAACTCGAAATTCCCCTTGTGGTCATGACCTATTACAACCTGATCTTTCGTGCAGGCCACGACCGTTTCGCCGGTCGGTTGGCTGAGGTTGGCGTCTCGGGCTGCATCTTGCCGGACTTGTCCTTAGAAGAAATGGACGACTGGGGGAGAGCGGCGGAATGCGCCGGTGTTGACACGGTCCTGCTCGTTGCTCCTTCAACGTCAATTGAGCGTGCACAGATGATTTGCGATCGAAGTCGCGGTTTTCTTTATGCAGTTGGTCGCATGGGCGTCACTGGCGAGCGAGCAGAAATTTCCCACCAAGTTGCGGAGGTGGTCGAGAAGGTGAAGCCGCTCACCACGCTTCCTGTTTGCGTTGGAGTTGGCGTGTCGAACCCAGCCCAAGCAGCACAAGTGACCTCACTTGCCGATGGAGCGGTCGTTGGATCGGCTCTTGTTCGGCGCTTGCTCGAAGGAAGTGGACCAGAAGGTGCGGCGGAGTTCATCTCATCACTGCGCCAAGCCATCGACACTCATGGCTGAGCACGTAACGCACTTCGCTGAAGCCAATGAGGCATCAAAGCTCGCCTCCATGCTCGGACGCGCGTTCCTCGACGACCCAGTGCAGATCTACTTATTCCCAGATGAGTCCACGCGCCTTCAAAAAGTGGAGCGACTATTTGGTTCGTTCCTGCGTGGCCATTACCTGAAGCATGGTGCAACCTCTGCAACAAAGAACCATGAAGGAGTGGCTCTTTGGGCCCCTCCTGGGCACTCCACCTTTACGCCCGGCGAGATCTTGTCCCAAGCAGTACCAATGCTTCGGAGTTTTGGTTTCGGGGTGCAGCGAGCACTGAAGGTGCTCGACACAATTGAAAAACAGCATCCGAAAGAGCCACATTGGTATCTCGGAGTTTTAGGTACTGACCCCATTCACCAAGGCAAAGGTTTTGGAGCAAGCGTGCTCCAGCCAGTGCTTGAGCGTTGCGATCACGAGGGAATTCCGGCCTATTTGGAATCATCGAAGGATCGTAATGTGCCCTACTACGAGCGCTTTGGATTCAAGGTGACGAAAGAAATTGCCCTTCCTCGAGGTGGACCTTTGGTGTGGGCGATGTGGCGAGACCCACAGTAAGCGAGGTGTCTCATGGCACGAGTTCTGTTCATCCAGCACGATCACGTTTCGCCTGCAGGTCCCATTGCTGAGCGCTTCATCGACCGCGGTTTTTCTGAGCACTACTTCAGCGTCGTTCCCGAAGAGCGCTTCTTCGACCCTGGAGTTGAGGTTGAGTGGCCAAGCTTTTTGGACTTCGACGCGGTCGTTCCTCTCGGGTCACCGTGGTCGGTCTATGACAAAACCATCGCTCCGTGGTTCCAAGGCGAGTTGCGCGAGTTGCAGCATGCCCACGAAGCGCAAGTCCCAGTATTTGGGATCTGTTTTGGAGCTCAAGCGCTAGCGATTGCCCATGGAGGGCAGGTCAAGCGGGCCAAGAGCCATGAAATTGGTTGGTGTGACGTCGAGAGCCAGAACGAAAACTTCATTGAAGCAGGCTTGTGGTTTCAGTATCACTTTGACGCCATTACGCCTCCACCAAAGGCAGAAATACTGGCAACGTCGAGGCGGGCTCTTCAGGGCTTTGCCCTTGGAAAGAACGTTGGCGTTCAGTTTCACCCTGAAGCTACGGAAGAGTTGATTGAGCTGTGGCTCGATCCTGTTGGCACTGACGAGGTTGAGCGTGCTGGCGAGTCCCCAAGGGTTCTGCGCGAGACAACAAAACTCTTTGCCGAGG
>CANGPX010000035.1 GCA_947456095.1 Acidimicrobiaceae bacterium | reverse complement strand
ATGCCTGCTGGCAATGGCTACTACGCCATCACTCGCCATGCAGATGTCTCGGAAATCAGTCGGAAGCCTGAATTGTTCTGTTCTTCCAAGGGCGCAACCTCAGTGCTCGACTTGCCTGAAGAGATGGTCGAGTACTTCTCCGGCATGATCAACACCGATAACCCACGTCATGCTCGACTTCGTCGCATTGTGTCCAATGCCTTTAACCCTCGCATGATCAAATCCATTGAGGACTCCATTGAAGGCGTGGCCAATGAAGTCATTGATGACATTTGCGAGCGCGGCCTCATTGACGTCACTGTTGATTTGGCAGCCCCACTGCCGCTCAAGATCATCTGCGACATGATGGGTGTCCCACCTGAGCGCTACGACGATGTCTTTCGTTGTTCCAACATCATCTTGTCCATGGGTGACCCGGAATACATTGGCGAAGAGACGCACCCAATTCTTGCCTTCTTAGGTGCTGGCGCTGAGCTCACCGCCATCATGGAAGCAATTGCCGAAGAGAAGTTGAAGAACCCGGGTGAAGACCTGACCTCAGCACTCATCACCACCAACATTGACGGCGAAGCGCTCACCCACAGTGAACTCGCTTCATTCTTCGTGCTGCTCGTCGTAGCCGGCAATGAGACAACTCGAACGGCAATCACCCACGGCGTCTTGGCCATGTCGCAGTATCCAGAACAAAAGGCATTATGGATGGCCGACGTTGACGGCATCTTGCCAACAGCAGTTGACGAGATTGTCCGTTGGGCTTCACCAGTCATCTGGATGCGCCGGACCGCCACAACAGATGTGGTCGTGTCGGGTCATGAATTCACCGAAGGTGACAAGGTGCTGCTTTACTACTCATCAGCCAACCGTGACGAGCGCGTCTTTGACCGCCCCTTCGAGTTCGACCTCACGAGAAACCCCAACCCACACCTTGGTTTTGGTGCAGCAGGTCCACACTTTTGCCTCGGTGCCCATCTCGCTCGCCGAGAAATTGGGGTCATGTTCAAAGAGTTGTTTAAGCGAATTCCCGACCTCAAGGTGACCGGCGAGCCAGACCGCTTGGCTTCGAACTTCGTCAATGGGATCAAACACTTAGAGGCGACCTTCACCCCAACTGCTCGCCGCTAGGCAATGCAGGCAATAAGTCGCGCCTTGGACGCGGTTGACCAGTTTCAACAGCGCCATAAAGCAACGGCCATTTTTGCTGCTTGTTTTCGCTCCTACAGTGACGCACGTGGGTCAATGCTGGCGGGGCTCACCACCTTTTATGGCTTCTTAGCAATCTTTCCGTTGCTGTTGCTGTTCTTCACCATTGTTGCGGTGACGCTCAAGAGCCACCCTCAGCTCCAGGTGCAACTGATCAATTCTGTGTTGTCCCAGTTCCCAGAACTTGGTCAGAATTTAGAAGCCCAGATCCATACCTTGTCGGCCAATTCAGCAACCGTCGCCATGGTGACCGCTCTTGGCTTGGCTTGGGGTGGACTCGGGGTTGCACGCGCACTTACCCACGCCTCAACCATGTTGTGGCAGGTGCCTCGAACTGAAGAACTCCCCTTTTGGATTCGCCTGCGTCGCGAGGTTGGGGTGATCGGCGTCGTCTCGGGCACGATTCTCGCTGGTGCTGCCGCAACTGCCCTCAGCACCAACCGAGTTGCTGAGTCCGTGTTCGGATCCACCTGGCTCCACTTAGGAGAGCTCGCCTTGAGTGGCCTCATCAATATTCTTGGCTACTGCTTCGCCCTCAAACTTCTGGCCCCAAAGAAACACACCTGGCGCACGTTTGCGCCAGGTGCGATTCTTGGTGGACTTGGATGGACAGCAGTTCTTGGTCTCGGCAGCGCCCTACTCGCCCATCACTTGGGTTCACTCGGTGCCCTCTACGGAGTCTTCGCTGTAGTGCTGGGCCTCGTGTTTTGGATCAACCTAGGTACGCAACTCTTCCTCTACGCCACAACCTTGACAGTGGTCTTAGAGACGAAGGACTGGCCGAAGTCGTTTCGGCGAGGCTAATCAGCCGAAACGACCTTGGATGTAGTCCATGGTGCGAGGATCATCTGGCTGACTAAAGAGCTTGAGGGTCGGGGCGACCTCAATTTGCTCTCCAGCACGGTCTTCGCCCATGAGCAAGAACGCCGTCAAGTCAGACACTCGAGCGGCTTGTTGCATGTTGTGGGTGACAATCACGATCGTGACCCGTGCCTTCAACTGCGAGATCAACTCTTCGATCTTTTGCGTCGCAATCGGGTCAAGAGCAGACGTTGGTTCGTCCATCAGGAGCACTTCTGGCTCAACCGCAAGCGCGCGAGCAATGCACAGGCGCTGTTGTTGGCCGCCAGACAACGTCGATCCATGGGCCTTCAAGCGGTCCTTGATCTCATCCCAAAGGGCAGCTGCACGAAGGGACTCTTCGGCGGCGGCGTCGAGAATCGACTTCTTCTTCACCCCATTGAATCGAAGCCCTGACACGACGTTGTCATACAGCGACATCGTTGGAAACGGGTTCGGGCGCTGGAAAACCATGCCAATTCGGCTCCGAAGCACCGTTGGGGCAATGCCGCCGGAATAGATGTCTTCATCACCAAGCAGAATCTCACCAGTGACCTTTGCCCCCTTGGTCAGATCATGCAGTCGATTGAGCGAGCGAAGCAGCGTCGTCTTTCCCGAACCTGATGGCCCGATCAGCGCCGTCACATTGTTAGCGGGAACGTCAAAGGTGACGTCACGCACTGCCATGCGGCCATTGAACGCAACCGAGACATTGTTCAGTCGCATTGCAATTGGACCCGACCTCGGGTCCACAATGGCTTGGTCTTCGAGCGCGTTCATCATGTTCACCATGTTCTCATTCATCGTTGCACCTTCTGTTTCCTCGCAGCCCAAATGCGGGCGGCAAAACTCAGCACGAAAATCACTAACACGAGCAGCAAACCAATGCCCCATGCCTGGTCCCTCAAAGAGTCGTAACTTGACGACACGTCTTGATACATCGACACCGACAACGCCGATCCTGGGTCGTTTGGCTTCCAGGTGATGGCGTAGGCACCACCAATGACCAACAGGATTGGGGCTGTTTCGCCAACAGCTCGCGAAATGGCCAGAATCGCACCAGTGACAATGCCAGTCGTGGCTGCTGGCAAGACAATGCGCAGCGAGGTCGTTGACGGCTTCGCCCCAAGCGCCAAACCCGCTTCACGAAGCGTCGTTGGCACATTGCGCACAGCAATTTCGGTTGAACTGATGAGCACTGGCAACATGAGTACCGAAAGAGCAAAAGAGCCAGCCAAAATTGAGAAACCCAACTTCAGCTGCACCACAATCACGCCGAAGGCAAAAAGCCCCATCAGAATCGATGGTGCACCAACCATGGTTGAGGCAATGACCCGGATCACGGACGCGAACTTCGAATCCGATTCAGCGGTGTAAATGCCGACAATGATGCCAATCGGCACTGACGCCAACGTGGCATAGACAATCATCGCAATCGTGCCAATGATGGCATTGGACACGCCACCGGTATTAGTTTGATCAAACAACGTCGGTTGTTGTGGGAGCTGCGTGAAGAAACCGGACTTGAGCAGCACCGGTATTCCCTTCACAAACAACCTGAGCAGCAGCGCCACGAGTGGAATCGCGGCCAACACAATGGCCGCCCAACAAAACACGGTCATAACCTTCGACACAAAGATCCGTCGCCGAAGCGTCGCCGCTGAACGCTCACGGAGGTGCGCTCGAATTTCCCCGGAAGTGATCTGTTCGCTTGAACTGGTTATCTGCGTCATCACACCACCGCCGCCGCACGTCGTTGCTGAGCAACGAGACGCCTTGAGAACATCGACATCGCCAAACTGACCACCATCAAAATCGCCCCTAGCGCGAACAGGGCGCCAATTTGGTCAGAACCAACGGCTTCTCCCCACTGAGTGGCAATCCAACCAGCGATGGTCACCCCAGGCTCAAGTGGCTTGAAGGTCGTGCCAACACTGCCACCGCACACCAGTGAAACAGCAACCGTCTCGCCAATGGCACGCCCGAGCGAGAGCGAGGTGGCTCCAAACAGACCAATTCGAGCCGTTGGGATGACAGTTCTCCACAATGTCTGCCAGCGAGTAGCACCAAGCGAGAGGCTGGCTTCAACCAACTCATGGGGCACGGCACCAATGACTTCTCGAGAGATGGCGACATAGGTCGGCAGGACCATAATCGCAAGCACAATTCCGGCCAAGAGCAAGCTCTTGCCGGCAACCGTTGTCCCAAGGACTGCTGTTCCGCCAGGCAGTGATGACAGAAATGGTCCAATCGTGTTGAGGAACCATGGAGCAAGCACCAACATGCCCCAGACGCCATAGACAACAGATGGAACAGCTGCCAACAACTCAACTACCGTTGCCACAAACGTTTTCATCTTCTGCGGCACGAAGAAGTTGATCGCAAGCGCCGTGCCAGTACCAATGACGACGGCAATCACCATGGCAATCAGCGAGGTTTCAATGGTGCCAATGATCATGGCTCGGCCGCCGTACTGGCTTGGTTGACCAGTTCCAGCGCCGGGAACCCAGTTGACGCCTGTGAGGAGGTACAGGCCCTGGGACTGAAAAGTTGAAACAGACTGCCAAATGATGGTGCCAACAAACCAGACCGAAACAATGCCGAAAAGGCTTGCTACGACGAGGAGCGTCCATTCGTAGGCACCACGCGCCGAAGCGGAGGGGCGACGCCCCTCCGCTCCAGCAGCGGTCTGCGAGGAATTCGCAGCTACGACCATGGGTTGTTTACTTCTTGCTCAGCAAGACCGTTTTGCCAGCCTTGACCTGCAGCAGTTGCGTGCGGGTGTACGCCTGAGCAGCAACTGGAAGTGGCACGTAGCCGTTGGCAGATGCCTTGGCCTGTCCACCGTGGCTGATGTAGTCAAGGTACTTGACCGCAGCTTCACCGTTTGCCGCAGTAGCGGTCTGGTCCTTCTTGACAATGGCCCACACGTAGGTAGCAAATGGCCACACGTTCTTGCCTACACCGTAAACAATCGAGAACTGCGTGGTCGACAAGGTCTTCTTGTAGGCAGTTGCAGCGTTTGCCATGTTGACGAGGCTTGGCTTCAGCCACTCACCATTTGCATCTTGAAGCTGTGCGGTTTGGATCGTGCCTGGGTTGGCAAGTGCATAGGAGTACTCAAGGTAACCAATTGAACCATCGGTGTCTTTGAGGTCAGCCGCCATGGCAGCGTTGTTTGCCTCACCAATGATGTTCGTCGTTGCCTTCCACGCCTTGCCGGAACCTTCCATTGCTGCACCTGATGCAGCAGGCGAGGTACGGGTAGCGACGTTCAAGTAGTTGGTGAAGGCGTAGGTGGTACCCGATGAAGCCGAGCGGTAGCAAACCTTGATGACCTTGTCAGGAAGCGAAACACCCTTGTTGAGGTCTGCAATGTCTGAGTCGTTCCACTTGGTGATTGAACCGTTGTAGATGTCAGCAATAACTTGGGCGCTGAGCTTCAAGTTGTTGAGGCCTGGAAGGTGGTAGCCAACAACAGCTCCACCGAGTGCAACTGGCACCTGAACAAAGGCGTTGTTGATTGCGCCCTGAGAGGTGTAGCCCGTAGGAGCTGAACCAGCGAGGATGTTCATTGGGTAGTCGGAGTAACCAATGTTGTAGGTCCCCGAAGCGACACCGTTACGTCCGTCACCGGAGCCAGCTGCGGTGTCGGTACCGAAGGTCACGCTTGGGTTGGTGTAGCGACCAACGCCGTTACCAGTCGTCATGTACGCGACGAAGGGGAAGACGAAGGATGAGCCACCGTGGGCGATTGTGGCGGTTGGGGTGTGAAGGTCGATGTCTCCCTTCTTGCCTGAACCCTGGGCAACTGCTGCACCAGCGACTGCGCCAGCGAGCAAGGAAGTTGCAACACCAAGCGTTGCAATCTTTGATGCGGTACTGCGGAGCTTCATGTTCACTGAAGTGCCTCCTCGGCAAGTTGTCTCGATGCACCCCCCGTGGGTACATCTGCAACCTACGGAGCCAAGGTGAACGTCATGAGGCTCAAATGTGGCCACAAAGTGAACTTCGAAGGAATCTTCGCGGCGCGGAAATTCACCAAGTGATCTTGAAACCAACGTGGCTGGGCTCAAATCCAAGGCGTTCATAGAAAAGGTGAGCACTTTTTCTTGTCACATTGGAAGTGAGCTGCAAGCGGTAGGCACCTTTGGCCTTTGCTCGAGCGAGGACTTCGCTCATGAGCGCGGTACCAATACCAAGGCTCCTCACGTCTTCTCGCACGTGGACGGATTCGACTTCGGCACAGAGCCCACCTCGATGTTGGAAGTGCCGGAGATACACCAACTGCGCCATACCAACGACTTCTCCTCGAAACACCGCCACCAGCACTTCACCAGTTCCGGTGTGGTCTAGTTCTTGCAGAGCCAAGGCGTAGCCCTCGTGATCTTGTGGCCCTTCGGCCTCGGGGCTCAAGGTTCCAGCCGAAAGGAGTTGCACAAGCACAGAAACATCTGAAGACGTAGCGGTGCGAAAAACTACTTCGTCCCTTGCCTCAGTCATCACTCGGCGTGGCCCGCATCAGGTCATCAATCATGGACAAAACCGACGGATCAAGCAAGGTTGTCGTGTCACCAAGCGAGCGGTGTTCTGCCACGTCTCGCAGAAGTCGTCGCATGATTTTTCCGCTGCGCGTCTTTGGAAGCTCTGGAGTCACCAAAATCCGCTTTGGCTTCGCGATTGGTCCAATCATCTGCGCGACGAGTGCGCGGAGGTTGTCAACGAGTACTTCACTGGCATCAAAGCCACTGCGAAGGGTGACAAATGCCACCACCGCTTGACCAGTCGTCTCATCGCTCGCACCGACAACGGCTGCTTCGGCTACGGCTTCGTGGGCGACTAAGGCGTGTTCGACTTCTGCGGTTGATAACCGGTGGCCCGAGACGTTCATCACATCATCAATGCGGCCCAAGATCCACAGATCCCCGTCATCATCGAGTTTTGCTCCATCGCCGGCAAAGTAGCGACCCGGCACTTGGCTCCAGTAGGTCTCGGCGTATCGTTCTGGGTCTCCCCAAATTCCCCGGGTCATGCCAGGCCAGGGTTTGTTGACCACCAAGAATCCTCCGCCACCATTTCCAACCGACTGGCCGTCTTGGTCAACGACATCGATCGAGATTCCCGGGAATGCTCGCATAGCTGCGCCAGGCTTCGTTGCCGTCACGCCAGGAAGAGGCGTGGCCATGATGCCGCCGGTTTCGGTCTGCCACCACGTATCAACAATTGGACAGTGGCCTTTACCAATGACTTCTCGGTACCACATCCAAGCTTCTGGGTTGATGGGCTCACCAACAGAACCGAGAAGTCGAAGACTCGTGAGGTCATGCGCCAGCGGGAATTCATCACCCCACTTCATGAGGGTGCGAATCGTTGTTGGCGCGGTGTACAGAATGGTCACGCCATAGTCCTCAACAATGCGCCACCAGCGATCCTTGCCACCTGCATCAGGCACGCCTTCGTAGAGCACTGAGGTTGCTCCATTGCACAGCGGGCCGTAGACGATGTAGCTGTGACCAGTCACCCAACCAATATCAGCCGCGGTCCACACGACATCGGTGTCAGCTTTTAAATCAAAGACGAGCGAGTGGGTCGTCATGACATGGGTCAAGTACCCAGCAGTTGTATGCAAGATGCCTTTGGGCTTGGCCGTCGTTCCACTGGTGTACATCACATACAGCGGCTGTTCGGCTGGAAACGCTTGTGCTTCGTGCACCGGAGATTGTGGTGACACGAGGTCATGCCACCAGTGGTCACGACCTTCATGCATTGAGACCTCTTGGCCAGTTCTGCGAACGACGAGCACGCTGCGAACTTGCGGGCATTGTTCGAGTGCAGCATCAACATTGACCTTGAGGCCAGAGGCAGCTCCTCGACGGAATCCACCGTCAGCGGTAACGACAACTCGGCAATCGGCGTCGGTGATGCGATGCGCAAGCGCATCAGCAGTAAATCCACCAAAGATCACCGAGTGCGCTGCCCCGAGTCGTGCGCAGGCAAGCATCGCCACAATGGCTTCAGGGATCATTGGCATGTAGATCGCCACTCGGTCTCCAGCCACAACGCCAAGTTGACTCAGCGCGTTTGCCGCCCGGCAGACCTCTTCGAACAGCGACTGATACGTGATGGTGCGAGTATCGCCTTCAGGTTCTCCAACAAAGTGATACGCCACTCGATCACCGAGGCCCGCAGCCACGTGACGGTCGAGGCAGTTCACGCTCGCATTGAGCGTTCCATCGCTAAACCACGTGGCATTCGGTGGTGTCCAGTCAAGTGTTTTCGTGAACGGCGTCGCCCACTCCAACTTTCTCGCACAAGCGGCCCAGAAGGCTTCTGGGTCGGCGTCTGCCTCGTCGTAGATTGTTACGGTGGCGTTTGCTGTTGCAGCAAATTGGGCAGAAGGAGCAAAGCGTCGCACCTCACCCAGATGCGCTTCGATTGCTTCGTGTGTGTTGTTCATGGTCAACCTCCGCGTTGGATCCTCAGCCTAGGTTGCCAAGGGCAATTCGTCAGTAGTCCTCTGGCAGCAACAACGTGGTCACTGAACGATCAGCTTCGGTGATGCACCACACAATGACTGGGCCAACGACATAGGTCGACAACAGGCGAGTTCCGTGCTTGAGGGCAAGGAGATTTGCTTCCCAATCTTGTTCGCCTACGTCGCCGAAGTCTCCGTGGCGGTGACGTTCAAGGAGTCCTGCAAGTTCGCGTAAAGACTCTCCTTCGCTCAAGTGCTCGAGCAAAGTCGTCCACAGCGAAGTGGTGACGACGACTTGGCCAAGCGAAACGGTGGCGACATTTACAGGTTCTTCATTGGTGGTGGTCATGAAGCCACCGTGCACTGCGGTGTTGCTTGAAACCTCTCAGAACGTTTCGCTAGGCCGCAGCTGGCAGAGTTGGGGTAACCGCTGCTGCAGCCTTGCGGTCAAGACGCTTGCGCTGAGATGCAAGGAGCCACAGTGAGGTTGCGACGTAACCCACAAAGGTGAGCAGCTGCAACGCTGTCGGCTCGGCGCTGTAGCCAACAAAAGCATGGAGGAGGTCGCCGAGTTGACTTGAGCCATCAATGACGGAATTTGTGTTCCACAGTGGGGTGTCGAGAAATGGCAGCCAGCCAAGCCCTTGCAGGTTCTCGACGGAATTGGCTGCCATTGCTCCACCAAAGATGGTCAAGACCCAGCCAATGACTTTGAAAAAGCTAGAAACATTGACTTTCAGTCCAAACTTGAACATCGCAATGGCAATTCCCGAAGCAACGACAAGTCCAAGCGCACCACCAAGGAGCGCCCCCTTGCCAGTTGGTCCAAACACGACAGCCAAGGTGAACACGGTTGCTTCAATCGTCTCACGACCAGTTGCCTGGAAGGCCAAGAAGAACAGGCCTCGTCGTTCGCCTTTACTCAAGGCTCCTTCGACTTGCGTTTTGAGTTCTGAGCTCATTGACCGGGCATGGCGCCCCATCCACAACGACATCGACACCAAGACAAATGCAGCCAGGAGGTACATGATGGTCTCGAAGATGGTTTGAGCTCGAGTGTCAGCCCAGGTGCGAACGGTCGCGTAGATCGCAACACCAGCAATCCCTGCAAGCAATGCTGCAGACACCATTCCTGCCACAACGATCTTGATAGCGGGACGCTGGCCAATTTTCGTGAGATAGGCGGCGAGAATCGCTGCGATCAGCGAGGCTTCAATTCCTTCACGCAAGAAGATGACGAACGTTGCAACCACGTGAGTTCTCCCGTCTGTTTCAGTTCCGACACACTAAGTTTAGGTCACCCTAACTTCTTTGGCCACCCGACGGTGCACTGATCCGCCAATTCGCACTCAGGTAGGGAAACTGCAGATAGATGAAGCGACTGAGGTGCGTTGTCACTCGAACGGTAAATCCAAGAACCGTGCGCTTGCAGCTGTTCGAAGAAAACTCAGTATTGAGCAGCGAATTCGTCGCTGTTGAAGGGTCGGGAAAGATCGAGGAGCCGTGTTGGGTTTCCAAGTGCATCGCTACGGTTCCGTTTGGCGAAAAAGGTTGGCCCGCACAGACCAACATCGCTACCGCCACTCGCTCGTGAGCAGCGTCTTCTGCTCGGCCGACAAGCGGTATTGCCGGCGCACCCCGCACGACCTTGGTGACCGTGATGGAGGTCAGGCCGCGGTCAACGGGATTGACGACTCGAATCTCTTTGCCAACGTCAAGAAGCGTTCTTGAGATGTCCTGCATCCCTCGCACTGGTTCGGTCGAAAACTTGGCGAAGAGCTTGAGTGAAATGAACGAGCCAGCAATCACCACGGCTACGCCAATGATGAGCCACCGCAGGTGATTTCTGGGTTTTCCTTGAGGCACAGCGCCAACAAACGCTGGTGGAGGTGGTGGATCAGGCAAGGTCCTTGGCTGCGTTGCGTCGTTCCGTGGCGCAGGTGGCAAAAACTCATCCATGATTCTTCGACGGTACCTGATTGAGCGCCCTCATGACGAGGCACAGCGATACGATGCCCAAGTTACGAAGAACTCGCTCCCTCTTCCAACGTCGCAACGTTCGGCGATTGGCCTTGAAGCACGGCGAACGCTTCGCGCCCCGTATGAAAATCTGATTGTCGCTGGCTGCAATGGCGCGATTGTCCTTCTCGCATGGTTCACCCTTCCTGCTGCAATCACCGGGTTGATGTGGAATCCACATGGTCCTGATTCATTGGCGGTAGCAATGCTTGTGTGGATGGTGGCTGATGTGCCTGCCACCAATGTCTTTGGTTCTGATGCTGTACGAATACGCGCTGCGCTGTCGAGGCCTCGTCAACTCCAAGAGATGCTCCGAGCCAAGGGCATTGCTCTGTGGGCGCTTGCAGCCACTGTTTGCGTTCCTATTGATGTGGCGAGCGGACTGGCATCGGGTCGAAGTGTGGTCCAAGCTGCAGCCATTGCGAGCGCTATGGCGCTGATGCCGCTTGCGGTGTTAGGTCTCGCGGCATTTGCCGGAGCGTTGTTTGCCTACCACCCAATCCCGCTTCGCACTCGCTACGCCAATGACCGAGGAAATCCTCGACGGCTCGTTCGCTGGGGAATTTTGGTCACGCTGCCCTATGTGCTCGTCCCCGCACTTGGCCAGCTTGCAGTCATTGGCTTAACCGCACTCGAGCATCTGTGTTCGGTCAATGTTCGTCACGCCTCGACCAACACGGCGCTCACCACGCTGGTCGTTGCCATGTTGCTCATCACCCTCATCATCAATGGAGCGTCCTACCGGGGCCTCGTCGTCCTGGTCAACCGCTCAATGGCTCGACTCAACTCGCAACTCAGCAATGAGACCCTCTGAAGTCACCGAGCAAGCAGCAGTTGAAGGTGACGCTCGACCATCGGCCAATCTTCTGCGACGATGCCAAACATTGCGCTGTCTCTGAAGAGCCCTTCTTCGCCTTCGACAAACGAAGGGTGAGCTTGGCGCAAGATACCTTCGAAGCTTGCCCCAATGCGAGCGATGGCTCTGCGGCTTTTGAGATTCCTTGCATCGGTTTTCAAATCAACTTTGCCGACGCCGTATTCGCTGAAAGCGAGGCGGAGCAACAACAACTTCGTCTCAGTATTTATCGCCGTGCGTTGCGCCGCAGGGCTGTACCAGGTACCGCCGATTTCAACGACGTCAGGGAAACTTCGCCCGAAGTACCAGCGCAGGTTCAAGAACCTCGTCGTGCCCACAATGACGTCGTCGCTTCGCCGTCGAACGCTGAAGGCAACAACATGGCCAGCTGCAGCATCGTTGAGTGCAGCGTCGATGTAGCTCCGAGATTCTGCAAGCGTTCGTGGGACTGGCGTAAAGCCATAGCTTGCTCTGTCGGTGCCAACTGCGGCAAAGAGTCCTTCGGCATCGTCATGGCTCAAGTGGCGAATGGCCACATGATCACCAACCAAGGTGCGTTCGAGATGCGAGAACTGGTGGTCCGTCACAGTTTCTAGGTTAAGGCGCGTGTCTTGCTTGGAACCACTTGTTTGCCCTCACCACGTGTTTGCCCTCACCACGTGGTCACGCAACCGCAATGCCTCGAGAAGCAAAGAAGTCGACCATGTCCTGTTCATTGAATTCGGTGATGCCAGCACCAAGGGTTCTCGGGTGAATGACAATTTCATCGTATTCAGGCAGTGGCATGTCAAGCTCCAAGCGGCCAACCATTTCATAGGCTTCGTAGACGACAGCAAGCAGCAGCGTTTCAGCGGATTGAGTTGTTGGAACTGATGCTGCTCTTGCCGCTAAGCGCCCGAAGTACTCAAACTTCCAGATGTAGTACTCATCGAACTCATTGACAACGTCGCGCAGCTGCGTGAAGAGCCAGCTCAATTCACCCACGTGTGGGGTCACCACTTCGAAAATGTCTCGGTAACCGTTGGAACTGTGCGCTCCAAGATTCGGCCGACCGCTCAACACAACACCAGCACCTCCCCAGGGTTCCTCAATTCCTGCGGTTCCGGCAAGAATTCCAAGGGCAAGTTCATCAAGTCGTGCTGTGTGAGAAGTCGTCATCTGTCAACCATGCAATGAGGTTGTGACATGACATTGAGAATGCAGAAAACCATCTTGGTAGGGTGAGGCGGTGCCAATCGTCTCGAGCCTCAAGCGGTCGCTCTGGGGAATCCGCCATGAGTGCAACTTTGGACTCAAGCAACTCCGACGTGGGCGCGCTAGCTATCTGGTAAATGTGCTTGCCTACCGAGTACTGGCAATCTGGCCCACTCTGCCTGGGGCAAACAAGGTGTGTTGCCTCGAGACAACTGACGGCGACGTGTTGTATTACCGCCGCAACCGTGGAGATCTTCAAGGAATCCGTGAGATCTACATCGATGAGATCTATTCGCTGCCCGACGGAGCCAACCCAACGTCGCTCGTCGATTTCGGTGCCAACATTGGCATTGCCACGATTTGGCTCTCTCGCCGATATGGCCTTCACGCATCGCTGTCGGTAGAGCCAGTCCCAGAAAACTTTGCCCTGTTGCAGCGCAATCTTCTTGCCAACAATCTCTTCGGCCAAACGCTCAACGCAGCAATTGGTGCAACGAACGGAACAGTCATGTTCGATGGAAGTTTCGAGACCAACATGGGTCGCATGGGTGCAGGAACCCTCGAAGTCACCGTGCACGGAGTTGCTCAAGTCGTTGCCAATTTAGACTTTGCCCCCTCGCTGCTCAAGGTAGATGTTGAAGGTGCAGAACGAGATTTATTCTTGGACCAAGAGCCGTCGTGGGCGCAGGCGTTTCAACTCATCGTGATTGAAGTCCACCCCGAGCACGTTGACCCTGTTGAACTTGAAACAGCGATCATGAACCAAGGCTTTCGCTACTTTCCTCCCAAGGAAGTCTCCACAGGTATCCATCGAGCAAAAAGAGAGCGTCTCTTTGTTCGGCAACCGTCGACACTCACTCGTTGAGGGCTACTGCTCACCGTTGACGCAAAGGCCACCTTCCGGTAATCCCGAGTGGGTGCTGCACCTAACTAGAGCAGGTAGCCAGCCAACTGCAGCATGGTGAGCAGAGCAAGAACCACGCCGCCTGCCTTTTTCACGCTGCTGTCGGGGAAGTCCTCTCCATCAGACGCCCCAAGCCAGGTATGAAAGACGCCGATAGCGGTAATCCCGACAAGGAGATACCCAATGCGCCAGAGCTCTGACTCCACGTAGACCGCAATGATGCTTTCTAAGAACACAACCGTCAGTGAGATGAACAAGATTTTTCCGACATTTTTCGGCACTGCTCGATAGAGCCACGTCGGAAGCCGCTTCGGGGGAATCAAATCAACAATCACGAGGTCCAAGGCAAAGAACACCAGCATTGGCACAGCCAGCCAAATAGGCCCTACGAACACGCAGAACAACAACAAAATGAGCGCCGTCTCAATGAGGTGCGCTGCCACTTGGAAGTTGTGTCGCTGTTGAGGTTCTCTCGAGCCGTGGACCACAACCATGTCATGGGGGAAGGAATGGCTCACGACAAACTCAAAGCCATAGCGAGCCAAGATGCAGCCGGCGGCAACGAAGCCAATGAGGGTTGCGTGCTGCGCAGCGTCCTCGCCAGACATCACTGTTGTTGGGAGCACCTCAGTAATGGCTTTCGCTAGGTAGCCGCCAAGCGCTGGTCCAATGATGAGATCACCAAGTCTTGCCCACCATTGATGGAGTCCATGGGGACTCGGGCGAGTGAAGGTGCGGACCTTGCGCACCACTTGGGAAAGACCAAACCACAACGAACCAACGATGAGCAAGGTGATCGGGGTTTCCAACCAGTCAAGATTTCCCGCAAACAGTGCACCACCGAAGACCATGAGGAGCGCCAACAGTCCAGCAAATCCATCGAAGATTCCCAGAATCAAGATTGCCGCAAAGAGGCCAGCACTTGGCACAGCAAATGCTTGGTCGACCTCGACTGAAGAGGCAATGCCGAGACCAATCCCGAGAAGGGGCAACAACAAAGTGAGTGGCCCGACCATGGCTCGCAGATAGTTTGCGTCGCTTGAAACATTCCACAGCAGCGGCGAATAGGTGCCGAGGGTGAAGGACACCTTGACACTCAAGGCATCAAACCAGGGCACTCTCCAGCCAGCAAATGCATGCGGCTCGATGTCATGGTCCTCATGATCTTGCGCACCGCCACGGCGGCGATATCGCCGTGAAGCAATGATCGAGCCGGCAACGGTGATCCCAAGAATGCCGGCAGCAGCTCGAGCAGCGTCAGCGGCATGGGCAATGCGAGCTACTCGTCCAACATTGGCAACACGTGCCGTTCTTGCCGCTGCTGCAGCTCGAGCTGCTGGGGTGACGTCTTGCACTTCATTGGACTTGGCATTGAGCTCAGAAGGGGTCTCAGCCGTTGTTGCCGTCCCCACATTGAATACAACCGCACCGAGTGAGGCAACGAGGGCGAAGAACAAGACCCCAACTGCGCTCAGGCGGTGTGCTCGAGAAGAACCATGGCCTTTGTCGGGTGGAGTTGAGGCTTGCGGAGTCGAGTCACCATCAAGGTGCTCGGTCGTCGGTTGAGCAAGATTCGACATTTCGTCACCCTACCAAGGAGCACATCGAAAAAATTCACGGCTTGCCTTGGGTATCGCAATGTCGCCGAGTCACTACTGTGGCGGCAATACTCGTGAGCGCAGTCGAGATCTTGCACCTTTCGCACTGGGAACTTTTCTAGGGACAACCGTGATCGACACAGCGAAGGGACAATCTTGATGAAAGAATTTGATCACCAACATGCGCTTGACGACAAGCATCAAGTGCCTGAACCGCTCGGCGCCGAAGTCCTTCGCGGGCAACATGGAACGGGCAGGTCAGTACAGCTCATCTCGTTCGTCGCTGTCATGGCCGTCATTGAAGTGCTTGATGTCTTCTTGACGTTTCGCCTTCATGACTTCAACAAGGACGATAACTTCATCCAGCGACTCGCTGACGATGTCAGCCGAGTCGGAAATGTCCTGTTCTTGCTCTTCCTCGTCGCTTCGATCATTGCCGTCGTTGTTTCGCGAGAAAAGACGCCCCGCTTCGTGCTTCCAATGCTGACGACCTACCTCTCGGTAGCTTCGCTCAACGTGTTGATCAACATCATGACGATGTTCATCCAACCGCTCAGCGCACACAAAAATCAGGTCAATCCCTTGATCGACCTCATCTTGGTCTTTAGCTCAGTCACCCTGATTTTCTCACTTTGGTATGAGCTCATCGACGTCACCTCACCAGTTCAAGCGATTGAATTTCCTCACCGCGGCGGCGAAGGCGAACCACCCATTCGATGGTTTGACTACCTTGTGATTTCCTTCTACTCAAATTCGACCTTTGGCCCAACGACCGAAACCATCAGAAGCCGTCGAGTTCAGTTCTTGATGATGGTGCAGGTTTCCCTCGCCCTCATGGTGCTCGTTGTGCTCGTTGCCAGAATCGTGAAGGCAAGCTGAGGCCCAAAGAGGAGAGGATTTCCTCACCTCTTCTTCGAGCCATCAAGATCGCAGGCGCTTGCCCCTCCGAAGCACCGGAGGGGCAAACTACCAAGATCAGACTTCACCTTCAATAACGCGTGGAGGATTGGGGAGCAAATCTGCCAGACGCTCATGCACAAAGCCACCAGCGAGGAACGTTGATGCTTCGGCAGCCTCTTTTGACGTGAAGATGGCCATAGAGGCACCTTCTCCGTCGCCGGAGTCAATGAAGTGGTAGTTCACGAAGCCGTCATGTTGTTTCAAGATCTCTTGGAACTCATTCCTTGAGACCTCGGCAATGGTTTGGCCGTGTTGCTTTTCGTAGGTGTACAGCCGAATGATTCCGAACATCGTTCTTGCCCTTTTCTTCAGGAGTGATGGGCACTCGAGATCAGCAGAACCCTAGTGCTGGTCAATCTCGCCATTTTCATCAACGAGCAAAGGCGTCTGCAATCAGCTCTTTGGCGCAACACAAAGGTCTCAGCCTTCACTCGATGACGCAGACCACCCTTCGCCCACAGAACTACCCCTGATGCATGCCGGTCGTTCCGGAGAAAACGGGGTGCACTTCAATTGGGGAGCATCCGGGCATCACCGCATTGACCGTGACTGAATCCATGGCATTTGGAGGGGTAACGAGGAGTCGTGGATAGGTCGGACACGACGTCGCATTTCCGCTCGGGACGTCGGTCCCTTCAACAATCGCCGACGCCGACTCCCCCGTGGCAAGTGTCACCGCTTGGATCCTGGTCCCACCACCGAGGTAGCCACGTGAAGTTCGAATCGCTTGAACTGCTTGAACTCCATTCGCCGTGAGTCCGGCAACACCCGGGAAGCCCACCTCAGAGCATGGAGTCGCTGAGATATTGGTGAAGATGAGTACGACGCCAATGTGACCCATGCCTGAATTGCCCGAAGAGGTAACACCAAGTTGCTGTGTGGTGCAGGCCGAAGTGGCGACAGGGGTCGTTGTCGTCTGTGCAAGTGACGTCGTCGTGGAGGTGCTAGGTGGCGCAACCACGGAACCACAGGCAGCGAGGGAAACGGTCGCGACTACGAGACTTGCCGCCGCCACGAATCTGCGCATGTCGTTTTCCTCTGTTCAACTCTGAACGTAACAGGCAAGGACGTTAAAAAGACATCGGGACAGATTGCTTCACCACAGCCAAATCGCCATTGCCTTAAGGAATCACCACAGCCAGTGAAGTCCATACGTCATCTGCTTGAGAGATCTCAAATGACGTTCTGCAATCACCATTGGGTAGAAGGGGCGGAGGGGTCGTTTGTGTCGTAAGTCTGTGACATTTTGTTCTGATCTGCTTCGTCAGTCGTGAGTCGAGTGTTTGATGTGTCATTCACTCCCGTAGGTTCAACTCAATGTTTCCCATCCGATTGGCGAGTCCATTCTGAGTTCAAGCAAGAGCAGGGTGCCCCCCTAGGTTGTCCGCTCGATACGTCCATTGACGGCCTCTACGAGGGATCTACTTCAAACATCGTCGAACTACATTGTTGACATTGGTCACAATTTTGAGGATCGGAGTCAAACTTTGCATAACCAGCCCGATCCCAATTGGTTGTATTCGACGACAGCTCAGGCCGCTGCCGCTCTTGTGGCAATCATCGGTGTGAACCGGACTGGGTTTGATAGAGGCTTTGTTTCTCGGCAGTAAGGATGAGAACATGGCAAAAGAGAAATCAACCGTCAAGCGTTACCCGCAGGAGTTGAGAGATCGAGCCACCAAGATGGTGCTCGAT
>CANGPX010000034.1 GCA_947456095.1 Acidimicrobiaceae bacterium | reverse complement strand
CAGCAGTCATGGCCGAAGGTTGTTGGCCAATGAGTCCCGCCTGATAGGTCAACCAACCTGATTCAGCCAACGCCTCAGCATTTTGGGGGTGCTTGGCCAGAATTCCATTGAACAATTGCAGCGCCCGACCAGCATCGCCCGCACCAGCAGCCGTCTCGGCTTCAATCAACTGATCATGAAGAGCTCGAGCATCACTTTGGCTCACCGTGCCAGTTGCTTGTTGGCCGGGTAAGCGCACCCCAGCAAACGAGACAACGAACAACGCCAATGCCGTGGCGATGAGGACGATGCCCACATTGCGCTTCCATGGTGCACGTTTCCGAGGAAGCGGAGGCTCGACGTGTTCAACTGGCTCACTGTTGGCGAGCAGCGCTGCACGCTCTTGTTCTAAGGCCAAAAGACGGGTCAAGTCTTTTGCCAGAATTCCTTCAAGCTCTTCACTGGTCAGTTCGCCAGCGCCATGTTCTTGTTCGGCATCAGCAATGGATTTGGAAATGGTCGAAATTGCATCATCAAGCAGCCACAGGCGATCACGTTCAGCCACGACGGCTCCTGTTCAGTGTTGCCACAATCAGCCACAGCCCACCGAGGGCAATGAGGAGTGGACCAATCCACAAGATCACCGTCCATCCAGACTTCGGTGGCACTAAGAGAATCGTTGAGCCATAGGTGGCAACAAGACCGTCTCTGATTGCGGCGTCGCTCGCGCCTTCGCGGACTTCGCGGGCAATGCGTTGACGAACCGCTACCGCTGAGGGCGCATTGGACTGCGCAAGGGAAAGTCCTTCACAACTTGGACACTTGATTGAGGCTTCGAGCGCAGCAATGCGACTTTCGCGCAGAGGTGCTTGTTGATCAAAGGCTCCAGACGCAGTGACGAGCACGAGCAAGAGCACGAAAACCAGCACAACAGGCGACAGGAGCCGGCGCATCAGCCCCGCTCACTTTTTGCGATGAGCAGACGCAGTTGCGAGGAAGTTGTTGGGCCAACGAGTACCGAGATGATCTCGCCCTTTGGAGAAATGACAATGGTGGTCGGCGGGGAGGTGACTCCAAAGCTGGCGGCAATTTGGCCGCCATGGTCCTTGAGGGCGGGCCAACGCTGGCCAACCGTATTGACGAAGTTGAGCGCTTCCAAATCGGAATCATTAAAGACGATCGAGGCAAGATCAACGGGGACTCCGTCTTTTTTCGCACCAAAGGCAAATTCAACAAGATCGGGTGCCTCTTGCTTGCATGGCCCACACCAAGAGGCAAAGAAGTTGAGGACGACGTAGCGACCTCGGTGGTCGTGAAGGTTGAAGGGCTCGCTCGTGAGTGAACTCGTCGAAAAGTTCGGTGCTCCCTTTCCAATGAGTGGGCTGACTTCAGCACTTGCCTCGAAGTTTGGACGCGTTGCCGCCAAGACGGCAAAGCCACAGATGAAGAGGGCAAAAACAACTGCAACGACACGAATGGGACGGCGCATTACGCAGTCACGGTCTTTTCAGGGTCAACTCGCTCTTGGAGAAGCGTTGAATTTTCGCTTCGACGCCGACGAGGAACAACGGCGAGAACCCCGCCAACACCAATGAGCAGTCCCCCAGCCCAGATCCATGGAATGAGTGGCTCAACCACAATGCCAATGGCTACAGAACCTTGGGCCAAGTTCGGAATCACTTGAGCGCCAGAGCTCTGACCGGTCCCGCCAACAGCGTCAAAGGTGATGTAGACGTCACCGCGAAACGAACTGTCAATAGCCGGCGTGCCAACCGCTTGGCCCTCTCGACCAATGAACGTGGACACTGCAGGACGAAAGATGCCTTTGCCATCGATTTGAATGACCGCTTCAGTTCCTGTCTTCACCTTGTCGGCGACTTCATGAAACCCGAGAAAGCGGAAGGTGTGGCCATCAAAGGTACGCACTTGGCCAGGGGCCAAGGCCAACTCTGTTCGCTGCACAAAAGCCGACGAGGCCGTCACCCCAAGCGCCAAGATGACAACGCCTAAGTGGACAATCATTCCGCCAGCAGTTGGACCAGAGATCGCTCTCAGCCAACTTCCCCCCTGGCGCCTCGTGGCTCGAGCAGACAGCACCAGTGTGCGCAGCGCTGAGGCAAAGGCAAATCCACCAAGGCCAATGCCAAAGATCGGCAGCACCCCTCGAACGCCGAAAGAAACGAGCACCAGCATCAACAACACGGCTGACCACGCTGGAAATTGAAGACGCTTCCACAGCACGCCAAGCGACGAACTGCGCCAACTCATGGCTGGAGCGAGTGCCATGACGAACAGCACAAAGATTGCAGCCGGCATGGCAATCAGGTTGAAATACTGTCCACCAACCGTCACTTGTCGATGCGTCATGGCTTCGTAGAACAGTGGAAAGACCGTGCCAAGGAGCACGACGACTGTGAAGCCGACAAATGCAACATTGTTGATGACAAAGGCGCCTTCACGACCAAAGGGAGCATCAATGCCAACCGGTGCGCGCATTCGGTCGCCACGCCAGGCAATGAGGCCAAACCCAACAATGACCGAGACGGCAAAGGCGCCAATGAGCAGTGGCCCCAAGGTCCCAGAGGAAAAGGCGTGAACACTCTGGATCACCCCTGAGCGGGTCAGGAAGGTTGCGAGCACGGTGAGCGAGAACGCTGAAACAGCGAGGGACAAGTTCCACACTCGAAAGAGTCCACGACGTTCTTGGACAATGACCGAGTGGAGATATGCCGTGCCAACAAGCCACGGCATGAGCGCTGCATTTTCGACCGGGTCCCAGGCCCAAAAGCCACCCCAACCAAGCACTTGGTAGCTCCACCATGCACCAAGGACGATGCCGACCGCCAGCGCGGTCCAAGTAGCGAGCATCCACTTTCTCGTTGCCACCAACCAATCTTCATTCACTCGTCCGGTGATGAGCATGCCAATGGCAAAGGCAAATGGCACCGAGCAACCAACAAAGCCGAGATACAGCAGCGGTGGGTGAATCGCAACCAGTGGATTGTTCTGCAGTAGTGCGTTTGGTCCAGCTCCATTGGTTGGGACCGGTCCAACTGTTGCGGCAAACGGATTGGCAGGACCGACCATGATGCCGAAGAAGAACGCACAGATGGCCAAGAGTGTCGCTGTTGCCCAACCAATCACTGGGTCACTGGCTTTGGATCGATAGGTCACAACCACCGCTGTCGTCACGAGACTCAGCAGCACTGCCCACAGAAGAATCGATCCTTCAAGCGCTGACCACATCCCAGAGAAGTTGTAGAGCAGCGGCGTTGACAGCGCATTGTTCTCAGCCACATAGGACAACGTGTAGTCGTGGAGAACAAAGGCGCGCTCCATGGCGAACAGGGCCACGAGGCCACCGGCAGCGACGGCAAGAACGGCAAGCAGAGGACGAAATCGTGGAACCTTGTTCGGTTGAAGGAGCGACAAGATTCGCCAGCACACGCCAACAAGTGCGCTCAAGGTGGCGAACCAGACGCCAATGGAACCAACAATGCCGTTCACGCTGCTGCCTTCACGTTGGTCACCGGACGGTGCCGTCTTTTGCTTTCACCCGATCGGGATGAGCAGCAACATATGAAGATGAGTGCTTCACCAGGATTTGATTCGACACGAAGTGATTTCCTCGCTCACTCGTAAAGTGGCCACTCACGACAACAGGGATGTTTCCTTGGAACAGTTGTGGTGGGGTCCCAGTGTTCACGACGTCAATGCGCTTGTTTCCTTCAACCAAGGTGAAACTCGCACCCTTGTTCGTCGCCACGATCGACCCTGGCAGAACAACACCTTCAAGGCGGAATGTCGACTCTTTCAGCTCACTTCGGTGATGCAACGCCTCACCAACGCTCTCGTAGAAGTTGAGTGAACCAGAAATGCCTTCGACCAGCAGAAACATCACTGCACCGCAAATGACGAGCAACGCCGACACATTGCGGAGACGATGGCGCTTTGCCAACCGAGGTTGAGCGACCTCACTGGTCACGAAGCGCTCGATTCTGCTTTTGCCCGCTTCGCCTTGTTGGTCCGAACAACCAGTGAGATGCAGTAGCCGCCGAGGACGACCGTTGACAAGACATATGCGCCAACAACGTTGATCATGCCGAGACCTCCACGACGTCACCTTCAGCAAGTCGGGCAGCAATTGCGTCATTCAGCGCATCGTTACCCACACCGCTGCGGAGTTGTTCGAGGCGAATGCGGCGTCCCACCATCCAGACAAACAAGGAGGTAAACGCCACAAACGAGAGCAACATGGTCCATGCCATGGCTCCATGGACACCTTGGGAACTCAAGCCCGGTGTCAACACCGAAGGCCCCTGGTGCAAGGTATTCCACCACAGCACCGAGAAGTGCACGAGAGGAACATTGATCGACGAGATCAGGGCAACAATTGCTGCTCGTCGAGCAATTTGCTCCGTGGTCCCGCCCATGCGGCGAAGGGCCAAGTAGCCAAGGAACATGACAAACATGAGCGCAGTTGCGGTAAGGCGTGCATCCCAGACCCAGTAAGTCCCCCACACTGGCTCTGCCCACATTGAACCCGTGACGAGCACAAGTCCGGTGAACAGCACACCGGACTCAACTGCCGCCAACGCCAAGTGATCAAAATACGCACGGCGGGTCCGTGGCCACAGATACAAGATTGAGCTGAGCGCAGCCACGCCAAAGGCCAAATACGCCACCCACGCCATTGGTGGGTGAAGATACAAAAAGCGGGCATATTCCTTCTGCGTCACATCTGGCGGCGTGATGAGAATGCCAAAGATTGCCGTCAACGCCAAGGTCACCGCCGCTAAGGCGCCGGTGAGCGTAAGACCGTATCTTTTCATTGAGACTCCTGGACCTGACCGTAGAGAATGATGCCTGCTGCGAGATAGACCACCGCAAAGGTAGCGAGAATGCTCAGCCACTCACCAATGGCGAGTCCCTTCGACACCGACGCTGCCTGCCAGCACTTCACCGCCGAGATCAACACGGGGACAAGTACTGGCAACACCAGCATAGGAAGCAACGTCTCTCGTGCTCGCGCTCCAGCGACAATTGCGCCATAGAGCGTGCCAACGGCGGCCAGGCCAATGGTGGCGAGGACCGATGACGCAACAAGGAGCCATAAACGCTCAATGGGCATATGCAACAACAACTTGGCCCCAAGGCCCAAGAGGGCCTCAATGGCGAGGAGTTGAACAAACACTGCTGCAGCTTTGCCGAGAAACATTCCCGCTGGATCAACTCCGGCTAGGCGCTGAGCTTCGCTGACGCCCGTACCCATCTCCAAGCTTTGGCTGCGACCAACCACCAAGAAGGTGGCGAACAACACGCCAACCCAGGTCATCCCCGCTGCGCCATGGGCCAAGGTGGAGGCCTTTGGCCCGAGGGCGAAGGAGAACAAGATGAGCGAAATCGCAGCAAAGGGCAAGACCTGCCACAGACCCACCCGCGTTCGCAGTTCAATGCGCAGATCCTTTACGAGAATCGCCCAGGCATCACGAAACATCGCTGATCCCTCCCTGGCCACGGGTGATCTTCGTCACCACTCCACCGGCCATCTCTGCGACCTGGTCAGCCATGAAAAATGCCAATTCAGGTTCATGGCTCGTCAACACCACCGTTGAACCAGCTCGCAAGGCACCAGCCACGAGGTGATCGACGAGAACTTTCGCTGCTGGGTCAAGGCTGGCGTGCGGCTCATCAAGCAGCCACAGTTCCGGCGAGCGAAGCACCATGGCACTCAGCCCAGCTCGGCGACGCTGTCCAGCTGAAAGACGCGACAATGGCGTTGAGGCCACGCGACTGTTCAAGTCAACAGCCGCCAGCGCTTCGTCAACGGCACGTTTCGAGTTCCGGGTGACCTTGGCCAAGAACCGCAAATTGTCTCTCGGGCTCAACTCGTCATAGAGCCCAGTGTTGTGCCCAAACAGCCCGACTCTTCCAACAAGTTGGCCACCGCCAAGGTTGAGATCGCAACCAAGCACCTGTGCTGTTCCTCGCGACGTTGCGTTCAGTCCAGCCAAGGTTCGAAGCAGACTCGTCTTTCCTGCGCCATTGCCACCAATGACCGCCGTCAAGGTTCCCTTCGCTCCGCAAAGGGTTGCTCCGGCAAGCACGGGGAATTGCCCATCGAGCGCCACCACGTCGACGAAGTTGAAAGCGAGGTCACTCGGGGGAATGTTCTGCCTCAGGTCTTGGCTCATCTTCATCTCAACTCGTCGTCAGTGCACTCAAGTGAAGCCAGGTGAGCAACTTCGAGAATTCACTCGAGAGCCAGCTCACGTGACTCGTAAGGAGCAGCAGGCCAAACACGATCAGGACCATCGATCCACCAAGTTGCATCGCGGCGAAAAGTCCACCGTAGCGTCGAGCAAACACGGTGAGTCGCTCGATACCAAATCCAGCAAGCAAGAACGGAACGCCGAGTCCGATTGAGTAACACAGCAGCAACACCATCCCGCCAAGGACTGATGCTGACTGCGCAGCAAGGGCCAAAATCGATCCAAGCACTGGCCCAATGCATGGGGTCCAGGCAAAGGCGAAAGCCATGCCCAGTACAAAGCCAGCGAGCGGCCCAAATCGTGCCACCGCCAGCGCGAGACGCCGTTCTTTCGTCAACGAAATCGCGAGACCCGCTGCACGGCTTCCGAGTCGTTCCCAGATTGATTGAGGCAGTGAAACGAGCAGGAGTGTCACCCCAAAGGCAATGAGGAGCACTCCCGAAAGATGGGAAAACAGCGTCTTGTGCGCCGACAAGGTACGACCAACTGATGACGCCACCGCACCAAGCAGCACGAACACCACGGTGAAACCACCAATGAAGGTCGCCATAGACGAAGCCACCCGCTTGCGCTGGGCCTCTTCACCAAGTGAGGCAATGGACAACCCCGTCACCATTGAGCAGTAGCCCGGCACCAGTGGTAGGACGCAGGGACTGAGGAATGAGGCAATACCTGCGCCAAAGGCAATGAGCGCCCCAGAAGGGCTCACGGTGATCCCTGCGAGGAGGGAACGCATCACGCGCTTAGGAGCGCTGGCTATGCACCAGGGCGAGGTCGGATTCCACCATCATCTCAATGAGTTCACGGAAGCCAACCTTGCGCTTCCATCCGAGTTGCTGTTCAGCCTTGGTTGCGTCCCCAACCAGAAGATCAACCTCGGCTGGACGCAAGAATCGCTCGTCTAAGACCACGTGGTCTTCCATAGTGAGACCAACAGCAGCAAAGGCCACTTCGCACAGTTCACGAACCGAATGTGTCTCGCCAGTAGCAATCACATAGTCATCTGGTTCGTCAGCTTGCACCATGCGCCACATGGCGTCGACATAGTCAGCCGCATAGCCCCAGTCACGTTGGGCATCTAAGTTGCCAAGGGCCAAGTGCTGCTGGAGGCCGGCTTTGATCCGAGCAACTGTGTGGGTGACCTTGCGAGTCACGAACTCAAGGCCCCGACGAGGCGACTCGTGGTTAAACAAGATGCCCGACGAGGCATGAAGGTCATAGCTTTCGCGGTAATTCACCGTGATCCAGTGACCATAGACCTTGGCGACGCCATAGGGACTTCTTGGGTAGAACGGAGTCGTCTCGCTTTGCGGGACTTCGACCACTTTCCCAAACATCTCCGAAGACGATGCTTGGTAGAGACGAACATCAGGATTGGTAATGCGAATGGCTTCAAGCATCCGAGTCACGCCAAGAGCTGTTGTTTCACCCGTCAACACCGGTTGGCTAAACGACGTTTGCACAAAACTCTGTGCAGCCAAGTTGTAGATCTCTTCCGGCTTGTGCTCGGCCAGGACTGAAATGAGTGAACCTTCATCCAACAAATCGCCAGCCACCAAGGTCATGCGATCTTGGATGTGGGCAATTCGCTCGAAGTTGACCGTTGAAGTGCGCCGGACCATGCCAATGACTTCGTAGTCGCGCTCTAACAAAAATTCGGCCAAATACGAGCCGTCTTGGCCGGTGACTCCGGTGATGAGTGCTCGTTTTGCCATGTCAATCCTCATTCAAGCGAACGCGACCGCTGTGGTCACATAGTGCACACAATTGTAGTCGCCCTTCTTGCAATCTCTGATGCAAACGCCGAGGGTGCGTTCCATCGCGCTTGGAAAGCAAGGTCTGGCTGGCAGACTGACCCCCATGACGAATTTGCGCCATGCAACAGGAATCCTTGATCTCTCCGTTCCTCGCATCATGGGCGTCGTCAATGCCTCGCCGGAATCATTTTCCGACAACGCAGAACTCGCAAGCGCAGGACTGAAACAACGAGTGGACCACGCCCTCAGCCTTGTTGGCGATGGTGCCCATGTGCTTGACATTGGTGGCCAGTCAGCTCGAACCGACCAAGCTGAAATCGACGTGAACATCGAAATTGACCGGGTGGTGCCACTCATTGAGGCAATTCGAAGCGCCAGTGACGTGGTGATCTCGGTGGACACCTATCGGCCTGAAGTCGGGCGAGCAGCCCTCGGTGCCGGCGCTTCGATCATCAATGATGTCTCTGGTCTTGCTCACCTTGATCTCGCTCGCATTGCCGCAGAGGCTGGCGCTGGCTTCATCATCATGCACACGAGGCTCGCACCAAAGGTGCGGCTGAAGACCACCGATGCGTTTTATGTCGACAGCAATGCCGTGCGGCGTGACGTCAAAGACTTCCTTCAAGAGCGCCTCCAGGTCTTAACCGACCTTGGCATCACGAAAGAACACGTCATTGTGGATCCAGGTCCTGATTTCGCCAAGACTCCAGCCCAAACCGTGGCCGCCCTGCAAGGCGTAGGCGAGCTTCAAGAACTTGGTATGCCGATTCTCTTAGCCCTGTCGAGAAAGGACTTTGTCGGTGCGGCAACAGGTCAACCGCCTCGCGGCCGAGCTGCTGGTACCTTGGCTGCGATTGGCTACTGCATTGAACGTGCACCACACTCGCTGCTTCGGGTGCACGATGTTGCCGCCACTCGAGATTTCTTGGCCGTCTATGAGGTCTTACGGGGCGAGCGCTCTTTGGAGTGGAACGTCCCACTCGCTGATCACCTGCGTTACGACCGCCCGACCGCGTAATTTGGTTCCATGGCACAATTGAGCCATGGAGACTCCTATTCGTGAACCGAAGGTTCGGCTCTCTGCTGGAGACCGTCGCTCACAACTGCTGAGCGTCGCCACGGCAGTGTTTGCCGAGCATGGCTTTGCCAGCACGACCATGGATGACATTGCCCATGGAGCGGGCGTCACCAAACCCGTGCTCTATCAGCACTTTCCCTCAAAGCGTGCGCTCTATCAAGAGTTGCTGTCTTCCATCACGACCGATCTCAGTGACGCGATTGGCAAAGCCACTGCGGTGGCGGAAACTCCCCGTGATCAGGTCCTCCAAGGTTTCACTGCGTTTTTTGCCTACGTAGCAGCGCACAACCATGCGTTCTTGTTGCTCTATGACCGCAGTGGATGGCATGAAGCAGGAGCTCAAGACCCTGTTCTCGAGATTGAAGATGCGCTCATTGATCGCGTTGATCCGCTCATTGACGCCGGCCTTGCTCCACTACACCGAAAAGTCTTGGCAGCAGCCGTCGTCTCAATGGCAGAAGGTGTTGCCCGCCGTTGGCTCATTGGAAGCGAAGTCTTAACCGAAGCTGAACGCAGTGCCCGCAGTGAAGGGTTGGCTCGTGCTGCTGCTCTGTTGGCCTGGGGAGGCCTCAGAGGTGTCCAGCCCAACTTGGATGGAGCATCTGAGCGCCTGTGAACTAGCAGCGCTCAATGAGCACTTCGAAGTGCTCCATGAGTTGGCCCGCACAGGCGTGATAGACGTCTTGATCTCCCCCAGCTGGGTCATCGATTTCTGGTGATGCATCAAAATCATGGTCTTCGAGTGCAATGCTCAGCACCCGGTCGCGAAGGCTCTCTTCGCCAGGTGGCAGTGTCGCAGTCAGATGGCCGAGCGTGGCGGTGCGGTTCGCAGCTTCAGGATGGACTCGTCGGACGTAGCGAACATGGTCGGCTTCCATACAGATGATGAGATCCGCCCAAGAAACATCAGCGTCAGTCAACTGATGGCTGCGATGCTTGCCAAGTGGCAAGGACTCCAAGCCATCAATATTGATGATGGCGTTCTTCGTCCGCACGCTCATGGGCTGGCCTTCAATGGCATGGGTTCCTGCGGTGACGAGCTCCACGCGCACGCCTTGGGTGTCAGCCAAGTAGCCAAGCATGTAGCCACCCATCACCGACCGTGCGGCATTTCCGGTGCACAGCACCACGATGTTTGAGCCCTTGGTCATAGCAAGTCCCTTCGTCGCATCGCGACGAGGGTGAACCATCCCCACACCGGCGGCAAATATGAGGTGAACAGTCGTTGAACAAATACTGCAGAGACCGCAATGGCATCGGGAATGCCAGCGGCGGTGAGTGCGAGGATCATTCCCGCTTCAACAACGCCGAGTCCGCCAGGAACCGGCGACAGGCCCCCGAGCATGGAACCAAGCGTCAGCGCCACGATCAGATCAGCAAGTGGCAAGCTCGCCCCAAATGCATGCAGTGCCGAGCCCAGCGCAAAGGCGACCAGAAGTTGCGCTACGAACGCTCCCCCGAAGATAAGCACCAACTTTGACGGCCGAGTGGAGAGGACTTTCAGGTGGCTCGTTGCCTCATTGAGCTTTGGTCGGAGTTTCGATGCCGCGAGGCGACGAAGCTTTGGCACAAAGAGTGCAAGCCCAGCAACGAGACCAATGGCCGCCACGATCAAAAGCGCCGTGTGGATGAGTTTCGACGTTGAAGAACCAGTATTTTGCGACAGCGAGAACTGGAAATCACCAAGGGCAAAGGGAAGGGCAATCAGTAGTGCTCCACCTTTGGCAATCCACGATGCCGTAGAGGAAACCACTGCCGACGAAATCGCCAACGTCGCGTCATAGCCTTGGCGCTGGAAGAATCGAACTCTGGTTCCGAGCACCCCAACGTTGCCAGCAGCAAGTGAACTAAACGCATTGGACATCTCGAGCAGTTGCGCTCGAATGAAGGGCAACGGCTTAATGACCGAGCCAACCGTTGTCGCAGCAACAGCAACGGTGCACAGTTGGGCAAAGACAAAGGCGAGAGCAACAAATCCCCAACTAGCAGATTTCAGTGTCGAGAACGATCCAGCAACCTGGACAAACACTGCCAAAAGCGCCCACCCCCCAATAACGGTTCCGAGCGCCATAATGAGATTTGCCCACGACACTCGACGGGGCTCATAGAGCTCTGGTGGCTCAACTCCAGCTGCTGCGGCGCCTGCACTTCGCACACTGGCCAAGAAACCCTTTTCACGTCTTGTGGCCGAAGCGAGGTCTCTCGGGAGTGCAGCACGCTCCAAGAATGGCAGTGCTCGAGCAAGACGCTCTTTGCCATAGATCTCTGCGGCCAAGACCCCTGCACGCTCTGGACCAAGCAAGAGAGAGACAAGGGCAAGTCCCGCCGCAAGATCGCGATCTGCCCGATCCTGCGTTGGGGTCAAGGTGCCACGGGAAAATCCAATCAACCCCACCGTGAAGTCCGTGTCAATCACGACCGTGCTTGGGCTGAGCGAACCATGGGTAGTCGTCGCCGTGAGGTCAACAATGCACTGCAGCAGATTGTTTGCAACGAGTTCATTTCCACTGTGTACCTCACCAAACTCAGAAAAGAGTTGCCCGGGGGGAGGTGTCGTGAGCAACACACTGTCGCCATCGACTTGACCAGCCGCCAAGACCACCGGAGCGCGACTCGTGAGCGTCCGTGCGGCAAACATCGTGATGAGGGCTTCGTGTTCGACTTGTTGGAGTGAAGAAAGAGCCAAACTCGGGCCTGAGTCACGGAAGAACAAGGAACGGCCAATTTTTGAGAGCCACATCGCTTCTTTGGCATCACGCCCGCGCACACTGACCTGAACTCTTTGACCATTGATCTCACCAGCAAATTCCACTGAGCCCCAGTGCTTGCTCGAAACAGGAGTGAGTGAACCAACCGTGGCCCCAGTCCCCGACAGCAGTCGCTCGACCCTGTCGAGACTCGGAAGTCCAAGTGGTGATCCAACAATGAGATGCATCACCGCAACAGCGGCAACACTGAGCAAAATTGATGCTGCGGTCGCCGTGGCAAGTGCGCTGCCATGCAGCACCGCAGCAAGAGCAGTGATGGTGACAATGGCCCGAATTGTTCTCTGCAGCGGGCGGCTGAGATAGGGCGTCACGGCCAACTGCGCTGCGACAGCTGCGGTGAGCATCATGACGGGAAAGGTGGCAGAGACACCAACGGTGGCGACGCCTTGTTCATTTGGCACACTTCCACCAAGGAGCCAGCGGACACAAAGCACCGCAGCAATTGAAATTACCGTCGCGAGGATTGCGTCGCGCAGCATCGCCCGTGCAGCAGCCATGAGACCAAGAAAAGCAACGATTGCAGTGGTCACGAAGGTGCCAAAGACCCACAGTCCAGTCACAAACCACCGGAATCCATTCGGTACCGGGGTCAAGAGGTCAACCAACCGAATCTCGAAGGCTGATCCCACCTTTGCTGCAATCACCACAACCACGAACCCAATAAGGGCCAACACCAACCGAACGCCATCGCTGCCTCGACGCCGACGAGCACCACTGTCAAAGGGTGCAAGGAGGAGATCTTTTACTGGTCGCGGGTCGAGCGCGTGGTCGAGGACGATCGAGGTTGCCGGAAGTCCACTCAGTTCCATGGGGTGAGGATACTCCCCCACCTCTTTGTCTAGGGTGGTCTACGGCTTGACGGTTTGCGTGGGAAGAGACTTTGGCGACGTCACAAATCCGTTACTCGAGGTCACCGTAAAAAACACCGGTACTCCACGCTTCAATCCAGTCACGGTGCACGACAGTGCCGTTGTCGTGCAACTAAGGGCAGGGCTCGTCGAAGACGTCACCGTGAAGGTCCTCTGTGCAGCCGTCGATCGAGCGAACGACACTGTTGCTCGACCCGAAGTAACGGAAGTCACCCGTGGTGACAATGGGGCGAGGCTGCGAAGTGGCAGGCGAACAACAGTGGTTGAGACCGATTGACCGACATATTTCGTGCCAAAAAACGTGACGCTTCCTGTTCCATCGAGGGCGACCTGACTGATTTGGTCATACCCCGACAACAGGACGGTCCGCCCAGTCCCATCTCCATGGAAGCGAAGGAGCTGGGCCGTCAACGCAGCGGTGGTGTTGCTTGTTCCAACATAAATCTCACCCATCTGGTCAATAGCGCCGAGGGTTGGCTGACTCAGACCAGTCACGAGCGTGGTGCGAGCAGACCCATCTTGGTTGATTCGCTCAAGACGATCAGCACCATTGGCAAAGAACAGTTGCGTGCCTTGGGGGCCATAGGCAAGCGTCGACGCTGACAGCGACGACTCAACCGAGCGCTGCAACGCAATCACTCTGGTCGCGAATGTTGCGAGATCCATCACCACAATTGACTCCCCGGCAGCGATGGCTGCGTGCTTCACGTCAGGGGCGACACTGACATCTAATGCAAAAGACGATGGGATTGCATGGCCGAGGGGTTTGGTCGGTGGATTCAGTGGAGCAAAAATTACCGATCGTGTCGCTGCTGCCTGATCAACGACATAGAGCACCTTGCCATCAGGCCGCAGTTCGAGGGCGCGCATGGTGTTGCCATTGAAATCTGGTAACCGAATCGTCGAGGTTGCCCCTGAGCTAACGAGGGTCTTGTAGACGCCGCCGCCATAGGTACCGAAATAGCGAGTCGTGCCATCGGGCGATACTCCAAGCGACATTGGCCCGCCAAGCACTGCGGAGGGAATCGCAGAAGACACCGGTGGCCCGTAGGCGGACAGGACCGCAGGCGCAGGTGCAGTCGTTGCTGAAACGGGAGCCATCACCGAAACAACGGCAACGAAACCAATGCAGAACCCAGTGCGCCGAAGAACGTGCACCTTCAACCTCCTTGACCCAATTCAAGTGAAAACCCGTTCCACATTCAACCAGACACAAAAGTGCCAGAAAGGACGCGACCGGCCAAGACGAAAGCCGGAAAGAGTATTTCGCAAAGCCCAGGTGAATCAGCTGTGAAGCGAAACGAAAACCTTTGGTTGCCCCTCGGGCGCCAGTGCCAGGAAAGGCGAGCTCTCATCCTTTGGTTATTCTCGGGATCTTTTGGAGGATCCATAGGAAGATCACGCCAGGCATTTCCCCTCTTTTCCAAAGGGATTTCGGCGCGAAGTGATGAACCAGAAGATGTGAGTTAGGGTGCTATTGGATTCATTCTTTGTCGTTGTGAACGATGAAATAACAGTGATTCCTAGGAAGGACAGTTATGTCCAGCACCGTTCCTCCCAGATTCTTCTTGCCGAAGGGTTCCGAGACTTCTTCTCCTCGTGGAAACCCGTTGCGAGCGAAGCAACATCGGTCTCGATTTGTCCAACTTGGAATTGCTTCAATTTCAGCCGGGTGCCTTCTCGCTGCATTTCACGTAGCTCCAGCCTATGGAGCAACGGCAACGGTCGGCCTCGGCTCAGCAGCACCTTTTGCCGTTCTCGCAAGTTCAACGGTGACCAATACCGGTGCAACCACCTTGCACGGCAACTTGGGCCTCCACCCAGGCACCTCAATCACTGGCTTCCCCCCGGGACTGGTAACGGGGACAAAACACGTTGCAGATGGGGTTGCCCTCAACGCAAAAAATGCACTCACCGCTGCCTATGTTGATGCGGCTGGACGGCCATCATCGGGCTCAATTTCGGCAGATCTTGCTGGATCCACACTGACCCCTGGGGTCTACACCGCTACGTCAAGCATGGGCCTCACCGGAGCCGTGACGCTTGATGGTGGTGGTAATCCAAATGCAGTCTTTATCTTCCAGGCCGGGTCGACCTTAACAACAGGGTCTGCGAGCAGAGTCAACCTCATTGGCAAAGCACAGCCATGCAATGTGTTCTGGCAAGTTGGCTCCTCAGCAACGATTGGCACGACCACGCACTTTGTCGGCACCATCTTGGCCAAGGCGTCAATCAGCTTCAACAACGGTGCAACGCTCGAAGGACGGGCGCTCGCTCGCACTGGAGCAGTAACGCTCATTCACAACACCATCACTGTTCCAACATGTGCGACCGTTGGCACGACGACAACGAGTGCCACCGGCACCTCGACGACCAGTCCAACAGGCACGACAACACTGCCCAACAACGCCACGACGACGGTGCCAGTGATTCCGAATGGGTCACCAGGAACTGGCTTCGGTGGGACGGCTCAGCATCAGTCAGCCCTAGCGCAGATTCTCGGAGCCATAGCCGCGGTGATCGCAGTGTTGAGTGGGACCTTGGCGCTGGTGTCACGTCGTCGGCGCCTCATGCGACGCTCCTAGGGAGTCGACCAAGCGGGGATTCAACGTGCGGAGCGGCAGGGAGAAGCTTGCCTGGTTGATTTCGGCCGCTGCACTGGTCGCGGTTGCCATCTTTTCGACCCTCATCTTGACGTCGCCGTCACCACCTCAACCAAGTACGACTTCAAGCAGCAGCACGAGTCCGACCACGGTGGTCACACAACCAAACCCTGCTGATCCTGGCCCTGCTCGATCTCGCCCCGTTTCGCTTTCGGTCCCCACCATTGGTATCGCTGTGCCAATTGGACTGCTTGGTCTCGAGCCAAATGGGACCGTGATGGTTCCAAACACTGCGGCAGAAGTTGGATGGTTCAAACTTGGGCCCACACCGGGCCAACTTGGAGCTTCAGTCTTGCTTGGCCATGTTGATTCAAGCAGTGGGATCGGTGTCTTTTTCTGGCTAAAGCGACTGAGCCCAGGCTCAACCATCAATGTGGGACTGGCCAATGGTGTTGACCTCACCTTCACGGTGACTCGAGTGGCCCAATTTGCCAAAACTGCATTTCCTCGGCGACTCGTCTACACCTCACCTGGGACTCGCTCGCTCAACCTCGTGACTTGTGGTGGAGTCTTCAATCAGGCAACGGGCAGTTACGAGTCGAACGTTGTGGTCTTCAGCCAACTGACGAAAGTGACGCCATCTTGACCGCACAGCGGACCGTTGTAGGACGACGACGGGGCTTGCCACACAAGTTGCAAGGTGCCAGGCAATGAGTGTCTTCAAGCAGCGTGAATCTTGAGGCAAGACGCCGACAGACCTCAACAACGCAACACTGCGCCCCGCTCAAGCGGGGCGCAGTGTTGTCGACAATGTGCGCGAGAAAATCGCGCATGAACCTCGTTGCTTAGGCGTCAAATCCCATGAGGCCTTGGAACAAGGAGCCAGTGACGAAGTCACCCGAGCCGTTGGCGGAAGTTTCAGCCCAGAAGGTGAGCCACTCAACGTCAGCGGCGAGTGCATCAACGAACTGGCCAAAGGCGGTGCCGCTTGGAAACACCGTCATGTAGGCAATTGTTTCAGCCTGATCTCCAGCGGTGCACTGCGAGACATAGACCGTCGCGCCAAGGCGCTCGTGAATTGCCTTTGCCTTGCCCATTGCTTAAAGCATTTCTAAGGCCTTACCGTTTGCTGGACGCCACGTGTTGACATGTGAAACTGCGGGCGTATTACGCTCCTTGGTCTGGTACCACTCTTGATGCAGCGATTGCATCAAGACAGGAGTATTGCAAACAATTGAGTTTTTCGCTTGATTGCGACTTCTCCTTGCAGAGATGAATTCCGGACCATCTCTAAGAACAGAAGTTCCGTCTTGTTCAGCCAAAACCGGTCCCTCACATTGCTTCATGCGAGTGGCGAAAAGTATGCAACTGATGATCAGCGATTTGATGGCTCGCGGGGCTTCGAAGTTCGTGAAGATGAGCAAGAAGCCGCCAGAAAATCCAGAAGAGGAAAGGTCTTTCGGTCACGAGGATTTTCCCCTTCTCATGAGTCTCTCTGTGGAGCTCATTCAGCTAAAGAGCACACCGTGAACTATCGAGAGAAAAGACCACCTCACCATGAGGTCTCTGGGCTTTGCCAAGGGTGAAGGAGGAAGCGAGCAGTATTTACGGCATTGACCAATTCATCGAGATGGAGAGCAATTGATCGCGGAGCTCCTGCTTGTTCAAGCTCCGTGGAGACGGCTTGAAATGCTTCGCGAAGTTCGACTTCACCGTGAGGTGTGGCCTGACCACGAAGATTGGTTGCCACCTGAGAAAGTTCAGCACCGAGGGTTGCAAAGAGGCCAGCCAATGCCTCATGTTCAACCGCACGATTTCCACGTTCAGCATCAAGACGAAGTGCGTGGCAGGCTCGAATGATGCGAAGGGCAGCAGCGAGAAGCCCCCGGTCAACGACAACGACTGAAGCTGAGACCTTTGGCTCAAGGGTTACTGCGCCAACAGCAGCGTCAGCAGCTGCCCAGGACAATCTGGTGGCCCGTGCACTGTCGTGAACGACTTCCCTCGGTGGACCGGCAGAGGTGACGAAACCACCCACCGACTCCACGTAGCGAGCAATGGCTTGAAAGAGCGAGGCGAGCGTCACATCGACTCCCGCTCTCGCAGGAGAGGGCCACAAGAGATACGACAGCAGTGCAATCGCCCCTCCGACCACCACATCAAGGGCGCGGTCAAATGCCGTTCCAGCCGAATCTCGAAACGAGATACTGAGGACAATCAACATCAACGCGGTGACAAAGCCAATGCCAACGGCAAAGTTTGCCTTCCATGTCGTATACGCAGCCCAAGCCACCAGTGCGGCGAGGACAACGGTAAGTGTTTCATTTGGGTGGAGCAATTCAATGAGCACTGCGGCCAGCGATGCACCAATCAGGGTTCCAACCACGCGACCAATCCCCCTACGAAGGAGGCTCCCGTAGTCGGGTTTTAGGATCGTGACTACCGCGAACGGAACCCAGTAAGGCCTCGGCAAAGAGAGCCATGAAGCAAGCAGGAGCGAGACCGGCACAGCAACAGATAATCGCAGCGCGTGACGTAGTACTTGGGGGCTAGACCACGGACGGGCCTCAAAGAGACGACTCGGCGCATGCCCACCTAGGGTCAACGCCCGTCGCTTCGGCAGGTCGAAGACTCCTTGGCCGCGATTGCCTCCACCCAAGCGATCAACGAGACCTCGCGCTGCTCGAAGCTGACCACCAAGGGCATCAAGGTTTGAGATGCACTGACGAACGAGCAGTTGCTGCTCAGGAGGTAGTGACGACTCAAGTCTGACGAATTGGTCAAGGGCAACATCAAACGCTGAAAATAAGCGGTCGAGTACTGGCGCGTTCGCTGGCTGTCGGACCATGTCGGCGAGTTCTGTCAGTACGTCATGTG
>CANGPX010000033.1 GCA_947456095.1 Acidimicrobiaceae bacterium | reverse complement strand
TGGCCAACTGAGACCAGGAGCGATGTTGTCGCAGAGATCGAGGAGGAGATCTAAGTCCTCAACTCGGCCGCCACCGTGCTCTAAGCGATACAAAATCCGCTCAAGCCAACCCGACCCTTCGCGGCACGGTGTGCACTGTCCACATGACTCACGTGAGAAGAACTTGGTGATGCGCCACGCAGCGCGCACCATGCAGCGCGAGTCATCCATGACGACCACTGATCCCGAACCAAGCATGGAGCCTGCCTCAGCCACTTCATCTTGGCCAAGCGGGATGTCCAAGTGCTCTTCGAAGAACCATGGGGCACTCACGCCACCAGGAATAATGGCCTTGACGTTGCGGCCACCTTTCACTCCACCACCGAGTTCGGGAAGTTCAATGAGGTCACGGAACGTCCGCTTGACCATTTCGACTTCAAACACGCCAGGTTGGTTGACGTCACCAGACAAGGCAAAGAGGCGAGTACCCGTTGAACGACCGCCGCCGAGTGCAGCAAACGCAGCTCCACCGTTGGTCACAATCCAGGGCAAATTCGAGACGGTTTCAACATTATTGACCACCGTTGGTTCTCCGTAGAGGCCTATGGCTGCGGGGAAAAACGGGGGCTTGATGCGTGGGAATCCTCGCTTGCCCTCAAGGGACTCAAGCAGTGCGGTTTCTTCGCCACAGATGTAGGCGCCCGCACCTGGGTGCACCACGATGTCGACGGAAAAACCCGATCCAAAAATGTTTGCTCCAACGGCTCCATGGGCATAGGCGTCATTGAGTGCCTGCTGGACTCGCTCAAGACCAAGGGCAAACTCTCCACGAATGAAGATGAAGGCTTGAGAAACTTGAAGTGCGTATGCCGCAATCAACACGCCTTCAATGAGCTGGTGTGGGTCACGCTCAATCAGGTAGTGGTCTTTGAACGTGGCCGGCTCGGACTCATCGCCGTTGATGACGAGATAGGTCGTTTCGTTCTTGCGCAGCATGGACCACTTGCGACCAGCTGGGAAACCAGCACCTCCACGGCCGAGAAGTGACGCGACGTCGACCTCGCTGCACACCGCCTCAGGTGTCATGGTGAGCGCCTTTTTCAGGCCCTCGTAGGCCCCAGTTGCGAGCGCTCGGGTGATCGTGAAGCTGTCGTCGAACTGTCGACGTGCGGTCACAATGGTGGTGGTCACTTCGCTGCCTCCGCACGTGCTGCTTGGGCTTTTGCCGTTGCAGTCCGTTCCGCTTGAATTTGCTCTGGTTGCGCCTGAAGACCAACACTGCGCTCGACGCGAATGAGGGTGCCGTGACTGGGCACTTCGTCGGCCCGCTGGCCACTGGCGAGTTCGTCAATCAACTGGTCAAAGGCTTCTTTGGTCGTTGTGCGCACGAAACGGTGGTTGACCTGAACGCAAGGCGCGATGTCACAATCGGCCAAACATTCAGTCTCTTCTAGGGTGAAAAGTCCATCAGCCGAGGTTGCGCCGACTGGGCAGCCAAGGCGAGTCTTTGCGTGCTCGAGCAACTCATCAGCACCGTTCAGCATGCAGGCGATGTTGGTGCACACGCCAACGACGTACTTGCCCACTGGATCGGTGTGCAACATGTCGTAAAACGTTGCCGTGCCGCGAACTTCAGCTGGGGTGACACCACACAACTCGGCAATTTCTTCCATGGCGGCTTCAGACAAATAGCCGTCTTGGCCCTGGGCGAGATGACACAGCGGAATGAGCGCAGACCGCTTCTTTGGGTACAGCGCGACCGTGGCTTCAGCTTTGGTACGAAGTTCTGTTGAGAAGTGGCTCATCGGTCAACTTCTCCCATGACCGGGTCCACCGAGGAAATGACCGTGACCGCGTCAGCCAACAAACCACCACGCATGAGCAGCGGCAGAGCCTGCAAGTTGACAAAACTTGGGCCACGGATGTGCATGCGGTACGGCTTTGGGCCGCCATCAGAAGCCAAGTAGCAACCAAGTTCTCCTCTTGGAGACTCAATGGCCACGTAGACCTCGCCTTCAGGCACAGCAAAACCTTCAGTAAAGACCTTGAAGTGGTGAATGAGAGCTTCCATTGAAGAATCAATGCGCCCACGCGGTGGCGGAGTGACCTTGCGGTCTTGGACGCGGTAGTCACCTGATGGCATGTTGGCCAACAACTGACGAACGATCTTCACTGACTCACGAATTTCATTGAGTCGAATGGAGTAGCGGTCGAAGTTATCGCCGTAGGTGCCAACAATGACGTCAAAGTCCACTTCATCAAAAGCCAAATACGGCATGGTGCGCCGGAGATCCCAGGGCACGCCGGTAGAGCGAAGAAGTGGCCCAGTCACGGACAATGCAAGAGCTTCTTCTGCAGTCAGGTTGCCAATACCGACCATCCGGTCGCGGAAAATCGCTTGACCCGTGAGCAGGTCGTCGTATTCGTAACTCCGTGCCTCGACGGTGTTGCAAATAACTTCAACATCATCTTCCCAGCCGTCGGGAAGGTCGGCCGCAACGCCTCCTGGGCGAATGTAGTTGTGGTTCATGCGAAGACCGGTGGTCTTCTCAAAGAACGACAAAATCATCTCTCGCTCACGGAAGCCGTAGATCATCATCGACGTTGAACCCACGTCCATGCCATTGGTAGCCATCCACATAAGGTGTGACGAAATTCGGTTGAGCTCAGTCATGAGCATGCGGATATAGGTGGCACGCCTTGGCATTTCGACACCGAGCAACGCTTCAGTTGCCAGAGAGAACACGAGTTCGTTGTGCAGTGGAGCGAGGTAATCCATCCGGGTCACGTTGGTGGAACCTTGAATGAAAGAAAGCGCTTCGGCTTGTTTTTCCATGCCGGTGTGCAAGTAGCCAATAATTGGCTTCGTGCGCAGCACGACTTCGCCATCAAGTTCAAGCATGAGTCGCAACACCCCGTGAGTGGACGGGTGCTGTGGGCCCATGTTGATGATCATCGTCTCATCATCAGATCGCTCAATATCGATCTGCGTTGGGTCGAGTGTTGGTCCTTCAGGAAGGCGGAGAACCGAACCGACCTCGCGACCAAGCTCTGCTGGGTCGGTCAATTTGCGAGGGAACAGTTCCTGGGAACCTTCGGAGGTCTCTTCCGTTGGCCAAAGGGGGCGTACCACTGTCGTGATGTTTTCGTCGATAACCACAGCTACCTCGGTCCTGGGGTGGACTTGAACTGAACGGGAACTCCGCCAATGCCGTAGTCCTTGCGCAGAGGGTGGCCTTCCCACTCTTCTGGCAGCAAGATTCTCGACAAGTCAGGGTGACCGGCAAAACGAATGCCAACGAGGTCGAAGGTTTCGCGCTCCATGGCTTCTGTTCCGGGATACAGATCAAACAGCGAGTCCACCGTTGGGTCTGCGTCTGGAAGTTGCACTCGGATACGGACTCGAATACGACGAGACATTGACAGCAAGCTGGTCACGACTTCGAATCGCTCTGGCTTCACGCCTTCGGGCAAGGTGCGAGCACCGGCGATGAGATAGTCAACGCCGCAGACGTCACTCGCCATCTCAAAGGCATCAGCCTTCAGCGCAGCAACAACCGACTTGTAGTGCTCACGGGGAATGAACGCAACGGCGGCCACGCCTGGAGAGGCCACCGTGGCAAAGCCTTCAAACGCTTCAATGGTTGGGTTTTCAGTCGTCATGATGGGCGAGACACCCGAACAGCACTTGGCACTTCAGGAACCCAAGGAGCAGCATCAAAGACCACCGCAGGCTCAACGCCACGTCGGCGGGTGATTTCGCCAGTGCGGACCTTTTCGTGCAACGTCAAAATTGCGTGCATCAAGGTTTCAGGCGTTGGCGGACATCCCGGCGCGTAGACATCAACAGGAACAATCTGGTCGACGCCCTGCACAACGGCATAGTTGTTGAACATGCCACCGGTAGAGGCACAAACGCCCATGGCAATAACCCACTTGGGCTCCATCATCTGGTCATAGACCTGACGAAGCACGGGAGCCATTTTTTGGCTCACTCGACCAGCGACAATCATGAGGTCAGCTTGGCGAGGCGAGTTCCGGAACACTTCCATGCCAAATCGAGCAAGGTCGAAGTCAGCAGCACCTGACGACATCATCTCAATGGCACAACATGCAAGACCAAACGTTGCTGGCCACATCGAGGATTTCCGGGCCCACTTGACTAAGTCTTCAAGTTGTCCGGTCAAAAAGTTGTGAGGAAGATCTTCGAGACCCACTGTTTACGCCGCCTGTCCGTCACTTGATCGACTTGCCGAAATTCTCGCAATGGTTGATTCACTCGTGCGAGAAGGCATGCCCTTGGTCAAAATCTTGGCCGGACCCCAGGTGAGAGCACCGTTTGAGACTAAGAACAACAGCGCCACGAACAGCACGACGCTGAATGCGACGACCTCAATCAGTCCAAAGAGCGCCAGTTCTCGAAAAACCACCGCAAACGGGTACATGAAGACAATTTCAATGTCGAAGACAATGAAGATCATCGCAACGAGATAAAAGCGCACCGGGAAGCGCTGAGGTGGCTCACGATCGGGAACAATCCCACATTCGTACGGCGCAAGCTTCGCTGCAGTTGGCTTTTTTCGAGGTGCGAGAAGGCCAGAGGCAACAAAGGAAAGCGCCGCGAACAAGATGCCCACGATCATGAGGATGAGAACCGGCAAATAGGCGTCCACGGCCTTAAGTTCTACCACCTCCACGAGTGGGCTCAGGTTGACTTGTTGACCTGAGGAATCAGTCAAGGACTCTCAGGATTCTCAGCAAACTCTCCGAGACCTGGCTTTTCTTTCTCGCCACTTGTCTCTACGGTGCAGTTGTCCACACAAGTCATCAGCAACGAAAGGAAGGCACATGCAGCGAAGTCCGTTTCGATATGCCTTCCAGATGGCCGTAGCGCTCGCAACCTTGGCCGGCGGTCTTGGCTTCGGAGGTGCACTTGCCGGTGCGGCGACCAAAACACGGGGCTTTCTCCCGACTCATCACCCAGCAATGATCACGACAACGACGTTGCCTGAAGCGACCATTGGCACCCCTTACACCGCAACACTGAACCAAACGGGGGCAACTGGCAAAATCCACTGGCTCGTTCGCAACCGTCAAACCTTGCCTCGTGGCCTGCGTCTTTCACCGACGTCTGGAGTGATTTCTGGAATCCCGCGGGCAGCGGGAACTTCAACGGTTGGCATCATTGTGGTCGGGAGCAACGACGCTGCCGTTGGCAGAGCAACCATCACCATCACTGTCAACAGCGCGCCAGTTCCCTCAACAACCTCAGCCACCTTGCCAAGTGGCGTCGTTGGGGCCGAGTACAGCACCACCATTGTCATCACCGGAGGAACCGCTCCCTACCGGGTTGGGCTCACCAGCGGCGAGTTGCCCCGAGGACTTCACCTCGGCAACCGCACCGGCACCATCAGCGGGGTGCCACGAGTTGGTGGAACCTTTGCCTTCACCGTTGGCATTGTTGACCACTGGCACGCAACGGCATCAGCCGTCTTGACCATGGTGGTTGCAGGAAACGCCAGTCCAGTGATCACCACCTCGGCCTTGCCAGTTGGCACCGTTGGCACCGCCTACCTTGCAACACTTGTTGCTGGTGGTGGCTGTGCACCATTTGCCTGGTTCATCCCCCGAGGCGAACTCCCCTTTGGTCTCCGCCTCAGTGCCTCAACTGGTGTCATCAGTGGCACACCTCGTCACCGCACACTCGGGCGCACGATTCATGTTCGAGTCGTGGACGCCAACCAAGTACGAGCAGAGCGCATCTTCACGCTCGCAGTCGCACCGCTACAAGCTCCGGTCATCAACACCACACAGTTGCCAGTTAGCACCGTGCAAACTCCCTACAGCGCAACCCTGACCGCATCAGGCGGTGCCGGGCAGTATCGCTGGGCCATTGCCAGTGGAGTCCTGCCAAAGGGTTTGTTCTTAGACAGCGAAACTGGCGTGATCAGTGGAACGCCAAGTGAACAAGTCATTGCTTCTTTCACCGTTGCCATTCGCGACCGACGCAATGTTTTGGCCACACAAAACGAAACGCTGACCGTTTTTTCATCCTGATTCTTCCTCCGCCACCGAGCAACGGGGCCCCTCGGGGCCTCGTTGTGCAGTCAGACCCGACCACGATCTGTGAAGTCGACCCCTACGCTGAAGCCATGCCACAGCTCTCTGTTCAAGATGCCGCAACTGAGCCCTACGACGTCGCCATTGTTGGGGGTGGTCCGAGTGGATCGGCCTGCGCTTACTGGCTTGCATCTGCTGGTTGGAACGTGCTTTTGCTCGAAAAGAAAGTATTTCCTCGAGAGAAGACCTGTGGCGATGGACTCACCCCACGGTCAGTTCGCCAACTTGCCGACATGGGCCTCGAAGACGAGGTCGCAGCCGTTGGTCACCGCTACGTGGGCCTTCGCGCCAACGGATTTGGCCAGCAACTCGAGATGACCTGGCCGAACACCGGTGCCTTCCCCGCCTACGGCTACTGCGTTACTCGCCACGATCTCGACCAACTCGTCGCTGACAATGCGGCAAAGGCTGGTGCCACGGTGTGCACCGGCACTGAAGTGCTCTCAGTGAATGACTTAGGTGACATCGCCCCTGGACATGGGCTTCGCAGTATTGGTTCGCTTACGGTGAAGGACAAAGCAAGCGGAGTCACTCGAAACGTGTCAGCTCGCTACGTTGTCATCGCCGATGGGGCGAACTCGCGCATTGGGCGATCCCTTGGCGCCGTCCGCAATCGCGAGTGGCCATCGGGGCTCGCGTTGCGTGGCTACTTCACCTCTCCTCGCCACGATGACCCTTTTATTGAGTCCTACTTGGATATTCGTGATGCTGAAGGCTCAATTGTTCCTGGATACGGTTGGATCTTTCCCCTGGGTGATGGACGAATCAACGTTGGGGTTGGTTTGCTGTCAACCGACAAGCGCTGGAAGGGCGTCAACACCACGAAGTTGATGGAGACCTTCTGCGCCTACGCCGACCCAACCTGGGGCATTACGCCAGAGAGTGCCTGCGGGCCGGCAACGGGCGGCAAATTGCCAATGGGTCTTGCCATTGGGCCGCGCACGGGAAGCAACGTCATCGTCGTCGGCGACGCCGCTGGAACGGTGAATCCCTTCAACGGCGAGGGCATCTCCTACGGCTACGAGACGGGTCGCATTGCTGCAGCAGCGATTGCTGATGCGCTTCTTGGTGGTGGCAGCGGATCACTGATTGATTTCGATCGCGAACTCGATGCCGCATACGGCGACTACTACCGAGTCGCTCGCGTCTTTGTGCGGGTCATCTCTGATCCAAAGATCATGGCGCTGTGCGTTGGTGCAGGGATGCGCTCTCAGTGGCTCATGGAAGAGATTCTTCGACTGATGTCGAACTTGTTCCGTCCAGATACTCGTGGGCCTGCTGAACTTGGCTACGACGCCTTAGAAGCACTCACTCGGCTGCTGCCCAAGGGTCTCGCCGAGAAGATGCTTGCTGCGGCCTAGAACTCAGTGGATGAGTGCAGCCAGCACCACGCCGGCAAGCACGAGACCAAGACACAGCCGAACAACAAAGCGATTGCGATCAAGCGGACTTTTCTGCTTGTTCATGGCGCAACCTTGAGTTGGGCGACCCAAGCTTTCAATGCGGTAATTGACTCCGCAGTTGCTCCTCGAATCAGCCAGCGAACGTAGCGGCCGTGCAGGGTTGCGGTAAGCGCCACTGCACCTGCGTGCCCTCGAGGGCGCTCGACCACCGTTGCTGTGCGAAGCATTGACCTTGGAATCTCAAATGCTTCAACTGGGTCGCCCGACCATTCAGTCAGCGCTGAAGGCGAGAGCCAAATCGTCAGATTTGTTCGGTGCAGCGTTGATGACTCAGCCGTCACCCCATCAAAGCGAAGTGCACTCACGGTCACGACTGAGCAACCACTGCTTCCGCAGCAGAAAATGCTCGGTCAACCGTTGTAGCAAAGTCATCATGGCTATGGGCAAAAGAGGGGAACAGCACTTCATAAGCCCCAGGCGCCATCGCCACACCTCGCTCCAACATGGCATGGAACAACTTCGGGTAGTACCCATTCGAACAAATGGCTTTAGCTTCGTCGTAGTTCGAGGGCAACTCGGGATTCTCTGCTGCGACGTAGAGGCCAAGCAACGGGCCAGCCACCGCAACGGTTGCCCCAAGTCCACCAGCGCGAAGAGCTTCTTGTAGCGAAGCACCAAAGCGAGCGACCCGGTCACACAAATCGGCAAGTGACTCTTCGGTCACGTTGTCAAGCACAGTGAGGCCGGCTGCGGTCGCAAGTGGATTTCCCGACAACGTGCCTGCTTGATAGACGGGGCCATTTGGGGCGAGGCACGAAAGCACGTCTTGTCGGCCACCAAAAGCGCCAATGGGCAAGCCGCCACCAATGACCTTGCCAAACGTCCACAAATCAGGCGTGACGCTTGCCACTGCTTCCGCTCCACCCAAGTGCAGACGGAACCCCGAAATCACCTCGTCAAAGATGAGTAGCGCCCCGACGCGATCACACTCGGCCCGAAGTCCTTCCAAGAAGCCTGGAACAGGAAGAACGAGGTTCATATTGGCAGCAAAGGGTTCAACAATGACTGCAGCAACGCTGTCGCTCAACTCGGGCACGAGGTTGTAGGGAGCAACCAAGGTGTCTGCGACCGCTCCAACTGGCACACCGGCTGAACCAGGAAGTCCAAGTTGAGCAATCCCACTCCCCCCAGCGACAAGGACTGCATCACTGTGGCCGTGGTAGCAGCCATCGAACTTCACAATTTGGTCACGTCCAGTAAAGCCACGAGCAACGCGGATCGCACTCATCACCGCTTCGGTTCCAGATGAGACAAAACGCACTTGCTCCAAGCCGGCAACGAGTTCACAGAGTCGCTCAGCCAACAGCACTTCGCCCGGAGTTGGGGCGCCAAACGTCGAGCCCTTGAGCGCGGCTCTCGTGATGGCAGCAACGACTCGTGGGTCGGCGTGGCCAAGCAAGCTCGCACCATAGGACTGGACGTAGTCGAGATACTCCCGACCTTCGACATCGGTCAAGGTCGAACCAGATCCCGATGCAACGGTGAAGGGCCTGCCACCAACTGAAGCAAAGGACCGAACCGGAGAGTCAACGCCTCCGGGAATGACCGCTAAGGCCCGGTCAAACCAGGCTTCGTTCGTTGTCACTGCAACGCCTCGGCCAAGTCAGCGGCAAAGTATGTGCAAATCAGGTCAGCACCGGCTCGTTTGATCGCCAAGGTCTGTTCCATGGCAACGGCGGCAACGTCTAGGTAGCCAAGCTCGCCAGCAGCTTTGACCATGGAGTACTCCCCACTCACGTGATAGGCAACAATCGGCACCGTTGTTCGGGCACGAGCGCCAGCAATGACGTCTAAGTAGGTGAGGGCAGGCTTCACCATCACCAGGTCAGCACCTTCTGCGAGGTCGAGATCAATTTCAGCCATGGCTTCGCGGAAATTGGCCGGGTCTTGTTGGTAGGCCCGACGATTTCCACCACCAACAATCTCCACATCGACCGCATCGCGAAATGGTCCATACAGCGCAGAGGCATACTTGGCCGAATAGGCAAGGATCGGCGTCATCTCGTGGTGAGCGGCGTCGAGTGCTTGGCGGATCGCTCTCACTTGCCCGTCCATCATTCCCGACGGCGCAACAATGTGTGCGCCAGCATTTGCTTGGGCAACCGCCACTTCGCCGTAGCGAACAAGGGTGGAGTCGTTGTCGACTGATCCATCAGGACGAAGTAACCCACAGTGTCCATGGTTGGTGTATTCATCAAGGCACAAGTCCGAGATGAGCAGCAGCGAGTCGCCAAAGGTGTTGCGAAGGCGACGGAGCGCTTGCTGCATGACGCCATCTCGGTTCGACGCCTCGCTGCCAACGGCATCTTTTGTCAGCGGAAGGCCAAAGAGCAGGACTGCCTTCAGCCCAAGGGCTTTCAAGCGATGACACTCAGCCTCAAGGCTGTCTTCGCTGTGCTGGAACTGTCCTGGCATCGTCGCAATGGGAACCGGGCCACTCGCCCCTTCGCGCACAAACAGCGGTGCGATCAAGTCGTTAACCGACAGCGAATATTCGGCCACGAGCTGACGCAGTGCGTCACTTGACCTGAGGCGTCGGAGGCGGCGATCGGGGAAATCCACTCCCTCAGCCTATCGGCCGAAGCGCCTCATCTCGAGGGTGACGCAAGCTCGAGTAATCGCATCAATCATGGCCGGGAGCGAAGGAGTCTCTGCTTCGGCAAGGACGTCGAAACCGCACCCTCGTGCTGCTTCGGACGTTGTTGGCCCAATGGACACGAGTGGCGGAGCGCCTTGAGCGGTTGTTACCTCAGCGAGAGCAAACACCGCAGATGGACTTGCCACAGTGATGAGGTCGCAGTTGGCCACTGCGGCCCGATCAGCTTCACTCAACTGAGCCGCAATCGTGGTGTAGGTCGGTACCTGTGCCACGTCAATGCCAAAAGCTTGAAGCGAGTGACCCAAATCGGGTAACGGACTGCTTGCTTGGGACCACACAACGAGGCGTGGATGCTGTGCAGCCAGCGCTTCAGCCAACGAACGAGCCAACGGTTGTGGCGCCAAGAGCGTTACTTCTAAGTTTCGGTGCTGTGCTGCGGCTGCGGTTGCTGGACCAATGGCAGCGATTGGTGGCTGGAAACCAAGGACCTCGACCGCTTTGGCGACCGCCTCTGTGGCATTTGCTGAGGTCACCGCAATCCATACGCCTTCGCCATCTCCGACCGCCTGAACGAGAGTTTCGACCGCTCCATCGAGCAAGGAAACGGCAACGAGGGGAACTTCGGTTGCGTCAATGCCTCGGTCAAGCAGTGCGCGTTGCAGTCGAGAGTTTGCTCCGCTTGGTCGGGTCAGAGCGACACGCAAGGGCAAGGGCAGGGGTGAGGACAACGAAGCACTCAACCTGGAGTTGCTTGCCGTTGCCACGAAGCCATGATGCCGGCGCCACCAAGATCATCACGAAGTTGAGCGGCCACCTTTCGACCAAGTTCTTCCGCAGCCGTCCCCGATGCCGTCGTGCGAAGGATTGCTTGGCCGTCGGGACTCGCGAGCATGGCGCGCAGAGAGATTTCTTCGCCTTGTGTTACTGCCCATGCTCCAACAGGAACGGAACATCCAGCACCGAGTTCGGCGAGAAATCCACGTTCTGCGGTGACCGAAAGCTCGGTGTCGCGGTCATTGACCCCACGAAGAATGCGAACCGTCAATTCATCGTCGCTTCGGCATTCAACCCCAAAGGCGCCTTGCCCGACCTGAGGGATCATGACCAGTGGATCAAAAATTTCTGCCACTTCGCCTTCAAGACCAAGGCGTTCAAGTGCAGTGAGCGCAACAACCACTGCGTCAATACCGCGCTCTTTACTCTTGGCAACGCGGGTGGCGATATTGCCCCGAAGTTCCACCAAGTTGAGATCGGGACGAAGGTTTGCCAGCACGGCTCGGCGTCGTGGTGCACCGCAGGCAACCGTCGCACCGGGCCCAAGTCCAGCAAGTGTTCGGCCAACAAGGCAGTCGCGCACGTCACCTCGAGTGGTGATTGCGGCCAAGGTGAGCCCTGGTGTGGCACTCGAAGGTAAATCTTTGGCTGAGTGCACGGCAAAATCAGCGCGTCCTTCAAGGACAAGCTGCTGGACTTCTTTCACAAACACCCCTTGCCCACCAAGGAAAGAAATGGGTAAATCGTGGCGAAGATCGCCCATGGTGTCGGTGGGAATGATCTCAACGTCAAGCGAAGGGTCAGCAATGAGTAACTGGTCGCGAACCGAGTTGGCCTGGAAGAGCGCCAAGGCAGAAGACCTCGTGGCAAGGCGAAGCGTGGTCACCCTCAGATGCCAAACAGGGCTCGGAGCGCCTCGACCAGTCGTTCGCCTTTTGGCGTGCCCGCAGTGTCACGAACAACAATCGTTGGTTCGTGCAGCGTCTTTGCATACATCGACCGCGTGAGGGCTGAAACCCGCTCCCACTGCTCTTGGTCAAGGTCAGAGAACTCGCTGCGCCGGCGTTCAAGCTCCGCCACGCGTTGTTCATCAAATCGCCGCCTGAGCCCAGCGATTACCGGCGCCGCTCCTCGAGCTCGTGCAACATCGCGATAGCGGTGCACCTCGTCGTTGACAATGCGCGACGCCGCTTCAATTTCGTCACGACGGTGTTCATGGGTTGCTTTGACCTTTCGGCCAAGATCGCCAACGTCGAGAACTGAAATAGCCCCAATTTCACGAATAGCGGGGTCAGCATTTCTCGGCATGCCGAGGTCAACCACCAGCAGCGGTTTCGTCCGGCTTTGGACCAGTTCGGTCGTGATGAGGTGATCTTCCAACTCGATTGCCGTAATGACCACGTCAACACCCTCAAGCACCTCTGGAAAAGCCGTGAGGTCTGCTGTTGAGAGATCAACCCCGTCGAGCACAAGTCGCTCAACCAGATCTTGCGCACGTTCTTTCGTGCGGTTCACCACGACAATGGACTCTGGCACGAGCGAAGCTGACAGCGTCGACAGCGTCTCAATCACCCCAGACCCAAGATCACCAGCTCCAATAATTGCCACACGAAGACCCTGGAAACTGCCACCGAAGTGCTCAGCAGCAAGGGCAACCGAGGCATGGGCAAACGACGTTGATCCGCGTGAAATTGGAGTTTCCGTGCGAACTCGTTTTCCTGCATGCACTGCAGCTCGGAACAACTCATTGAGCACCGGACCAGAAACTTGATCTTCGAGCGCTCGCTCATGAGCTCTGCGAACTTGGCCCAAGACCTCTGTTTCGCCGGGAACTGACGATTCGAGCCCCGCAGCCACCGAGAACAGATGCGTCGCCACGTCGTAGTCATAGGCAATGGTGAGCGAGGTGCCAAGACTTGAAGGCGACAGTTGCGCATGGCTTGCTAGCGCATCGGTGATTTCAGCAACTGCGTCGTGGAAACGTTCAACCACGGCATAAATCTCGGTGCGAAGACATGTTGACAGCACCACGAGTTCTGAGAAGTTTGCGTACCCCCGCAGGTCAGTGATGACTTTAGAGAGATCGTGGTCAGAGATTGCCACTTGTTCTAAGAGCTCAAGCGGAGCATTGCGATGGTCGAGACCAACGAGGACTACTGACATGTCACTCCCTCTTCGTCACCGACTCAGTCACACGTTGTGGCCTTTGCTCAGGCTACCGGGGCTTTGCACTACTTCGGTGAGTTCGACTCTTTCTCGACCTCGCTGAGTTCGTGATGCCTGCGGTTCCAATAGAGGGGCCGCTATGTCGAGCGGCATCATCGCGTTCATAAAAACTGAGTGCCTGGAGTTCAATGGACAAATCGACGTAGCGAACCGTGACCTCAGTTCCAACGTGCAGTGTTGTTGGCGCGAAGTTCAAGATATAGCGAACCCCGGCAGCAACGAGGCGTTCGGCAACCGATTGTGCTGCAGCTACTGGAACCGTAAGGACTGCCAACTGCACCGAGGCGCTCGTCACCTGTGCCTGAATGAGCTCTTCGGCTAAAACCGTAACGCCACCAAGTTCGGTTCCAATGAGCAGTGGGTCGGCATCAAAGACAAAGAGCAGCTCGGCCCCGTGGCCGAAGAAGTTTTTCGAATGCACAAGCGCTCGTCCAAGATTTCCCGCTCCAACGAGGACAACTCCATGGGGTTCGTTCGTGGCAAAGACGCGATCAATTTGGCGAATCAGCGTGGTCACGTTGTAGCCAGTTCCCCGGGTGCCGAGCGACCCAAGACGAGAGAGGTCTCGCCGAACACTGGCCGCATTTTCACCAGAGAGGCGGCCGAGATCTGCCGAAGAAATGGTGTTGAGGCCACGGTGCTGGAAGTTCATCAAAATGCGCTGATAGACGGGTAAGCGCAGCACCGTGGATTCTGGGATCGACCATGCCCGCACGTCATCACCACTGTCGAGCATTTCGTTACCTTACTGAGCAAAACAGGTGCCCTGCTGAGGGTTACCCCGAGATGAGCACCGAATCGCCACGCTCAACGCTGAGCAGATCTTTTGCTGAACCTGTGTTCACGACTAGGGCAACATGGCCACTTGAATCAACCAACATGCCAAGTCCCAACGGTTCGAGATCACCAAAAGCCTTGACGACTGCTGCTTGAGTTTGGACTCGTTCGGTCTTGACACTCAGCACTTGGCCGAGCCTCGGAAGTGCAGCACCTGGGCGATCGAGTGCACAATTGCCATAGGCATCAATGGACGTCACGATCAAGGTCGCGCTTGTTCCCTGCCCAAGCGCGCTCGCATCAGACAAATGCACGGGAAGACGAACGAGTGTCGAAGGATCACACTCACAGAACCGTTCGCGCGGGTCATGGCCAGATGCGAGATAACTCGCAGCCGGGGCAAAGCGGTCTCGTCCATCAAAGGTCACGGCTCCAACATCAACTGAGGAGTCGAGTTGAAAGACCGCCACGATGTCCCCTCGGCGTTCTGCAGCGCCAACGAGGAGTCCATTGTCTGGACCAACGAAGAACCGAGGTCCGTGTTCAGTTTCAATCTCAATGGCAATGGGCCGTCGTGAGGTCCCAACCCCTGGGTCAACAACGGCCAAGACGACTCCGGGTCCAAGGTAGTCAACTGAGCGCTCCAAGATCCCCGCACCAACAGAAATGGCAAATGCTGGTACCTCGTGGGTCAAGTCAATCACCGAAATCTTCGGGTTCATCTTGTGGAGGACCGCGTGAACCACGCCAACGAACTCATCTCGCTGTCCAAAATCAGACAGGAAGAAGATGGCGTTGACGTCGGTCATCCTCGACCAAGTTGAAACGAGCGCTCTGATGCGGTCATCACGGTCTCAATGAAAGCCGAACGAACGCCTTTCATCTCAAGGACGCGAAGTCCTGCTGCGGTGACTCCAGCTGGCGAGGTGACTTGAGCTCGAAGCTCAACGGGGCTCTCGGAACTTTCTTCCATCAGTTTGGCCGCACCGGTAAAGGTGGCAACGACCAGGGCATGGGCTTGATCACGGGTGAGGCCAACTTGCACGCCCGCATCGGTCATTGCTTCGGCAACCAAGAACAAATATGCAGGGCCTGAACCTGAAATGGCGGTGACCGCATCCATTTGACGCTCCGGAATTCTCACCACCGTGCCAACCGCACTCAGCAAGGATTCGGCCCAGTCAAGATCAGCCGAGGTGGTCGAGTCCCCACCGGCAATTGCTGACATCCCCGCACCAACGAGTGCTGCAGTGTTGGGCATGGCCCGAACAACGCGACCTGTTGGTCCAAGCTTTGCTTGGAGGCGCTGGGTTGAAATTCCCGCGGCAACAGACAGCACTCGCTCAATGCCGAGGGCACCCAGAATCGTGCACACGCCTTCACTTTGATCGGGCTTTACCGCAAGGACCACGCCGCCGCTGGCTTCAACAAAGCCGGGGCTTGGTTGGTCAACAATGGCCACGCCGTCGAACCTTTGCGCCAAGGCTTCGCGTTGAGCGGCTGAGTACTCGACAATGCACAACTCAGCTGGAGTAGCCCAACCGCTGGCCAAGAGTCCGCCAACAAGCGCGGATCCCATTTTTCCTCCACCGATTACTGCAAGTTTGGCTGCCATAGTCCAAGGCTACCGGCGAAAATGATTCCCACTCAGCCCTTATGGCGTCGTTTGTAGCGGCCAGGGAATCCAAGCGACATTGCTTGCGGAAAATGTTGATCGACATAGTGCACAGAAGAACCGAAAATGCGGTCGAGAACTTCTTCGTTCACCGAACTCGCAGAGATGCGACCCATCAGATAAATCGCATTTTCTGGTCCAAACGAATAGGCCATGCCATACAGATCAGCATTTTGGTGCAAGAGATAGCGAAGGACTCCTTCGACCTGTTCATCTGGTTCAGGCATGAGTTGGACTTCGGTCTGCAAGGTTCGCTGCGACAAGGTGGCCCAGACCGTGATGGCGTCTTTTTCTTCACCGGCGAAGCGGAGATACCACCGGTGTGTTGCCGTGCCGTCAGTAACAATCTGCTTATCGGCTGCGACGAGGAAGGATCCTTCGTGGAGCCACGAAGCAATCCAGGTATCAATCTCGCCTACCGCACGAGCAATCTCGTCTTCGCTGGCAACATCGACGTCCATCTCAGCACCCAACCAAACTGTGTCTCGTGAGCGACTCGCAGCGACTCACAAACTCCATTGCAGCCTTCTTCCAGGTATATGCAGAGGCGACCGCTACGGCGTTTTGTGAAAAGCGCTGCGCAGTCTCTTTGTTTTCCGTGATCGACCGGATAGCAGTGGCATAAGCAGAAGGGTCTGCTTCGTCAATGAGCAGGCCACTTAACCGGTCAAGAACAAGAGTTGACAGTCCCCCAACATTGGAGGCAACAACCGGAGTGCCGCAACTTGCCGCTTCGAGTGCGACGAGACCGAATGACTCTGACCGTGAGGGAACGAGAACAAGATCTGCAGCTCGGTAGTACGACGACAGCAAGTGATGTGGTTTTGGTGCGACGAAGAAGACTCGAAACTGCAGCGAAAGCTCATTAACGAGGTCAACGAGCTGTTTGGCCGTTGCGTCACCTTGGTGGCCGCTTGGGCCGCCAACAATGATGAGTGAGACGTCAAGTCCTTGACTCACGAGTTCGCCAACAGCGCGAACCGCCAAGTCCGCTCGTTTCAGCGGCTGGATGCGACCAACAAACAAACACAGTGTGCCTTCGCCAGAAAACCCAATGGCAGCTCGGGCCGCAGCGCGGTTCCCGGGCGCGAAGAATGCTTGGTCAATGCCAAGCGGAATAATCCAAATGCGAGCAGGGTCAGCGTTGTAGAGGTCGCGAAGTTGCTGTGCTTCAACCGCGCATGAAGCCAAGACTGCATCAGCACAGCCAATCACGGTCGCTTCAGCAATGGCACGTCGTGACATAAAGGCTTCGGGCGAGAGGTCTGGGTCCGTTTCAGCCTTCACCCGATCGAGGGTGTGAAACGTGCAAAGCAGCGGAAGATCGAGTTCGTGCTTCAAGACGTGACCAGCAACGGCACTCAGCCAGTAGTTGGCATGAATCGCGTCATAGCGACCACCTTGTGCATCAGACAGTGGCAAACCATGCGGGTCAGTCATTGCGGTCAAGACTTTGTCGGTAAAGGCGCCGAGGTAGTACTCAAGTTCAACTAACGGCACCTCATCAATGGGTCCCGCCTCGATGTGATGGACCCGAAGATTGGGTTCATACAGCACGGTGTCGGGCTCACGATGACTCGTCCGTCTCGTAAAGACATCGCAAGAAATTCCGAGGCGGGCCAGAGAGGAAGCCATTTCACGCACGTACACATCCATGCCGCCACTGTCGCCAACACCTGGCTGATTGAGCGGCGAAGAGTGATACGAGAGGATGGCCAGACGACGCACCCCCTCAGCCTAAGGGCGAAGGTCCCAAGTGGGGCTCAGGCTGGGTCTTCGACGCTTGGAGCCGACTTCGATTGGGTGTTCTCGCTGACAAAGGAGCGATAGATCTGGAGCAAGGCTTGCTTTTGGGCCTCACGGAGTGTTCCATCGGCTTCAATAGCGGTCACCACCGATGAAGAATCCGAAGGGTCCAAGATCCCGGCATGCACATAGATGGTCTCAGCCGAGACCCGCAGTGCTTTGGCGAGCTGCTGGAGAATTTCAGCTGAGGGCTTGCGCAGTCCCCGTTCAATCTGTGACAGATAGGGATTTGAAATCCCGGCAACCTCTGACAAGCGTCGCAGTGACATCCGAGCAGCACCACGCTGTTCGCGGATAAAACGTCCGAGCTCGGCGAGGTGATCAGTTTCTGGCATTGATCAAGATTCTTTGACGCAACGCGTCATCACAGGGATGGTTGTTCAGAGAGTTGCGGATGAGCAACACAGGTGGTTGCGCAAGGGTCTGCATCTAAGCGCTGTTGGTCAATTGGTTCTCCACATGCTTCGCAAGAACCGTAGGTGCCAGCGTCGAGGGCATGAAGTACTCGGTCGACGTCGTTGAGCAACTTCTCGCTTTGTTCGAGATCAGCATGAAATTCATCGGCCACGCTCAAAGGGTAGTCGCAGAAGCGGATCCGACGTTGAGCCACCCTGCAAGTGTGGACCCAGCGAAAGACCCGGTCGCGTATGGGTAGGACAGATTTGCCTTCTCACAGTCCAGCCCGTTGCCTCACTTCGAGCAGAGATCGTGCCCATTTCGACTAGGTTCTTCGCCGGGGCCGCTAGCTCATCGGGAAGAGCAGGGGACTTTTAATCCCAAGGTGCCGGGATCGAGACCCGGGCGGCCCACGTTTTCCCTGGTCACAGGCTTGAAGGTTATGAAATTTGTCACAAATGTAGCCAATTGTGTAGCCAATG
>CANGPX010000032.1 GCA_947456095.1 Acidimicrobiaceae bacterium | reverse complement strand
TGACGGCACTTCGACCCTAACTTCGCTGCCATGGTCACCTTCGGGCAATGAGGTCTACGCTTCGTCTGTGGCCGAACCAGCAGATTTCAGCAACAAAGACCGTTACCGAAGCGATGTGAGCTCGGCCGCGCTTCGTCGCCAGCGATTCAACACCATGTCAGGAATTCCTCTCGAGCCGGTCTACGGACCAGATGACGGCGAGTTTCCCGGACAATTCCCCTATACCCGGGGGATTCACGCGTCGATGTATCGCTCGAAACTCTGGACCATGCGCCAATTCGCTGGCTTTGGATCAGCAAGAGACACCAATACTCGCTTTCGCCAACTCCTCGCCGCCGGCGGGACTGGCCTGTCGACTGCGTTCGACATGCCAACACTGCTCGGGCGAGATTCGGATGATCCCTTGGCGCGGGGCGAAGTGGGAAGAGCCGGCGTGGCCATTGACACAAAAACAGACATGGCAGCGCTGTTTGCTGGCATTGATCTGAGTGCGGTGACCACGTCAATGACGATTAACTCCGCTGCAGCGGTGGTGATGGCGATGTACATTGCCGTGGCTGAAGAGAACGGCTTCGAGCGCCACACCCTTGGCGGAACACTCCAAAACGACATCTTGAAGGAATACCAGGCGCAAAAGGAATTTGTATTCCCGCCACGGCCTTCGGTTCGGCTCGTGACCGACCTGCTGGCGTTCACGACTGCTGAGATGCCGAAGTGGCATGCACTGTCGATTTCTGGCTATCACATTCGCGAGGCCGGATCCTCTGCAGCGCAAGAGTTGGCGTTCACCTTGGCCAATGGATTCGCTTACGTCGAAGCAGCCCTTACGAGAGGTCTTGCCATTGACGACTTTGCTCCGCGACTCAGTTTCTTCTTCAACGCGCACATTGATTTCTTTGAAGAAATCGCCAAGTATCGAGCCGCTCGACGGCTTTTCGCCAAGTGGATGAAACAACGTTACGGCGCAAGCTTGGAAAAATCCCTCACCTTGAAGTTCCATACCCAAACCGCTGGCGTGTCCCTCACCGCACAACAGCCCGAGCTCAATCTCGCTCGGGTCGCCATTGAAGCGCTTGCTGGGGTGCTTGGTGGAACACAATCACTGCACACCGATGCCTTCGATGAAGCCCTTGCCTTGCCAACACAAAAGGCGGCTCGCTTGGCGCTGCGAACCCAACAGATGATTGCCGAAGAGACTGGTGTCGCCCACGTTGCCGATCCTCTTGGCGGAAGTTACTTCATTGAGTCGCTCACCGACACCTTGGAACAACAAGCCGAAGAGATCTTCTCGTACTTAGATGAACTGGGATCTGGATCAATGTATGAAGGGGTGCTCCAAGCCATTGAAAGCGGATGGTTTCAAAATGAGATTGCTGACTCGGCCTATGCCTTCCAAAAAGCCACCTCATCGGGAGAGTTCGTCACCGTCGGCGTTGACGCCTACGTCGAAGATGACGAAGACGAGATTGACACGCTGTACATCGACGGAGAAGTCGAACGATCCCAGCTCGAATCTCTGACGACAACCAAGCGCTCAAGGAACCAACACGGCGTTGACGAAGCGCTCAAGCGCATTGCTCGCGACGCTTCTGACAGCGAGGTGAACCTCATGCCTGCACTGCTCCAAGGTGCACGCGCTGAGTGCACGATTGGTGAGCAAATGGCGGCCATGGAGTCAGTCTTTGGCTCTTGGACTGAGCCGTCGCTCAAGTGACGAACACTCCCGTCAGGGTTTTACTGGCCAAGGTTGGTCTCGATGGCCATGACCGCGGACTTCGCCTGATTGCCCGAATGCTTCGAGACGGAGGCTGCGAAGTGATCTATGCCGGTCTCCGCCAGACCCCAGCCATGATCGCCGCAACCGTGATCCAAGAAGACGTTGAGGTGATTGGGCTCTCGATGCACAACGGGGCCCATCTCACCTTGGTTGATGATGTCGTTACCGCGCTGAAGCGCGAAGGTCTCTCGACGCCGGTCATTCTTGGTGGCATTATCCCATCACGCGACCATGCAGCGCTCTACGGCCTTGGAGTTGTCGCCATTTTGGGCCCTGGAACACCAGCTGAAGACCTTGTCAGCGTGGTCAAAAAAGCAGGCGAGTCCTACCGGAAGGGCTAAATTTCAGTCCCTTCGTTACTCGCGAGTAACCTTGAGGGATGCGAAAACTGGCGACAGCACTCGCGCTCCTTCCGTTGTTCTTCGCCGGAGTCGGGGCTCTTGCTCAGAACCCAGCTGGGGCCAACACGACCTATCTCTGCAAGAGTGCGGATTATCGCTGCACGGTTGGTGGCTACAGCGCCACAACGGTCAAGAACTCCGGATGGGCTTGGCGCTTTTATGGGGGGACGTGGCCGAGCTACAACGTCTATGGGCCCCATAACTGCACGCTGTATGCCGCATTTCGCTTAGAGCACGAAGGCGTCACCCTCAACTGGCACGCAAACGGGAGCGACTGGGCTCGAGTCGGTGCTGCCAATGGCGTGAAGGTCAACACCACTCCAGCAGTTGGCGCCATTGCCCAATGGGATGCTGGCCATGTGGCGTTTGTTGAAGCCATCACCCCTCGAGGAGTCGTCATCACCGACGACAACTACTCGGGTTCGTATACAACCAAGCAACTGCTCACGAAGTCAGGCAATTGGCCGAGCCACTTCTTGCACTTTTCTCGTCGCACTGCTTTAGCCGAGCCAAGCGAGGCGCCGGTCATGAATCCGGATCTGAGCAAGGTCTGGTCAATCACGAAATCCAAAGCAAAGCGCTAGCCCAAGCGGTCAAGCATTTCTTTCATCTGCTCATGGATGAGGTTGACCGCCTGCAGTGGCCGAATCATTACCTTGAACTCTGAGATTTTGCCCTCATCGTTACAAGAAATGAGGTCGATGCCGTTGACATATTTGCCCTTGACCTTGGTCTCAAACTCGAGCATGGCGTGGTGGCCCGACACGATCTCCTTCACGTAGTGGAAAGACCCACCAGATGAGGCGTTCTCGCCGGCTTCTTCAGTTGAGCCGTCGCCAGGGAAGGTCTTTGATGCTGCGGTCAAATAGAGCTTGGTGATCTCTTTGCCCACTTGTGGCGTGAAGACAATTGGCGAGAGAAACACGCAGTCATCAGCCAAGAGTCCATCAAGGCCGCCTTCAAGTTGGCCTCGCATGTGGAGGTGCCACTTGGCAACAACTGCAACTATTGGATCTTCGCTTGCCCTCATCGCCACTCCTTTGATTGTGCCTCGACCGTAGTGGGCGAAGCGAGGTGCGTTATGAACCCTTGTCCACCTTGAAATAGTGCTCAAGGGCAATTGGTTGGCCGGGGCTGTGGCGATAGGCGGTCAGATCCCCATCCTTTCCGGCGGAGAAATCCACACACGCGGCATAGCGACCATACGTCGCGTGACGCATTTCTTCTGAATGCACCTGCCAGTAGTGACCAAAGAACAATGGTTCTGGACCCTGATACGCGAAGGGTTCGATTGCCTTGACTACCTCGTCATATTGGTCATCATCTAAATCAAATGAGCTTGCATTTTGGAAGAGGTGAGCTGATGCACGGTGATGCTCTAGCCACCAAGTGATTCGGGCGTTCGTTCTGGCCTCGTGGCTCTTGTCGCGAAATTCAGGCAACCCGAGTACTTCGAGATCAATCTCCGGTCCCTTCAAGAGAATTTCGATAGCCAGGTAGAGAGGATCTTCCTTATTGGAAGCCTTTCGGATTTGATCGTTCGAGGTGAAACGATCACCTCCAAGTTCGCGTTTCACCAGTTCAAGTGATTTTTCATGCCAGCAAGCGTGAACGACGCGGAAACCCGGGAGATCTATCCAAAGTGGCAATGAACGAAACCATTGAAGCCACTCATTGCGAAGATCCGAGTCAAGGGCCAGAAATGCCGAGTGTTGATTTCGATTCTTGCTGCTGTGCGGTCGACAGAATTCGGACGCTCCGGTCTTGTTGGTTGGGTCTTTCAGCGTTGAGTAGGCCAAGGCATTGAATTCGTGATTGCCCATCACACAAAGTGCAGCTCCAGCGTCCACCATTGCCTTGACGGTCTGAAGCACCTCAAGTTGATCTTTTCCTCGATCAATAAGATCCCCGACAAACACAGCCATATAGCCCTCTTGGCGATAGGCACCATTGATTTCTTGATAGCCAAGTTCTTCGAGCAGGTCGGTGAGTTTCCCAAAATGGCCATGGATATCACCAATGATGTCGTAGTTCGTCACGCTTGCAAGTGTGTCAGATCTTTCAGACTCACGGCCAAATCGACTTTGTGCAGGTGAAGTGCTGCCGCCACGACCCCCACAGTTCAAGAGAACCCCACCGACGAGGACTCCGTCCGACGCCAAGTGGCGCTGCGACCAGAGCCATCCACTGAAATTCTGCCCTTGCTCTTGAGCTCACTCAGCACGATACGGATCGTGTTGTCGCTTACCCCAGGGAGCGCTCGTCGCACATCGGAAATTGCGAAGGTCTGAGAAGAATGCTTCAAGATGAATGCGCGGACCCGGTCTTGTTTGAAACCACTCGACGTACTCGAAGCGATTCGCTCTTCGAATTGGCCGTAGGCATCGGCAATTCGACCGAGGAGATACCGAATCCATGGCCACGGATCATGTTGCCCGTCTTCGAACCAACCTTCGGTCGACGCCCGAAGTTGGCTGTAGCACTCATCTTTGGTGTCAAAAATCAATTGTTCGAGACTGATGTAGCGACCAACGTCGTAACCAGCTTGGCCAGCGAGGTGGGTCGTGAGCAGCCTGGTCACCCGCCCGTTCCCATCTTCAAATGGGTGAATACAAAGAAGATCAAGGGCAAAGGCGGCTACAACGATGAGTGGATGAACTGCAGTGTTTTCAAGAGCCGCCAGCGTGCGAGTGATGAGCTCTTCGACGTAGAACGGCGTGGCGGTGGCGCTGACGGGCTGGAATCGAACTTGTCGTGAACCATCGCTCCGTACATCAACGACCAAATTATCGCTCGACTTGAATGATCCTCGGGCCATATCGCCCAGTCCAAACAGGAGCCGATGCAGGTGCAAGACGAGCCCGATGTTGAGATCTCCTGGTTGTTGTTGACTCAGGTAGTCGAGTGCGTTGGTGTAGCCAGCGAATTCCGCTTCGCTCCGATTTCGAAGGGCTCCTGGTGACGTTGACGTGAGCTTTGCAATTCGCGAACTCTTGACCACCACGCCTTCAATCGCACTTGACGCGGTGACCGACTCAACACGCGCCTGATCCCGAAGCGCACTCAACAGTTGTGGGAGTTGGTCTCGATGCTGACCCTCGGCGCCAGCGGCGCGATCGATGCGCCGGAGCAGCGCAACCACATCACCAGGTACTGGGTCAAGGGTGTGGATGGACTGAAAACTCCTCATAAGAGTATTTAATCATACCAAGAAAGAGTCATATTGGTATAATTAGTTGCTTTATTAGGTAGATGACGGCTCTCGACAATCAATCAAGTCCAAGTCCAAGTAAACCGCAATCGTTGCGTCGGCTGTTCCGGCTCCTGAGGTGTTTGCCCTGAGGGTGACGCGAAGTTTGCGGCCAGCCGAGCAGTAAAGTGCCGACCACGTGTCAGTATTTTTGGGAGAGAGGTACTTCGAACAAGTCATCACCAACTCTTTGCGCTACCACGTTGAGGCGATCTTGCGACGGCTGGGTAGTCGCCTAGCCCTTGGCTCTGGACCTTCACGCGTTGAATGAGTTCGACTGAGCCCTGAGTTGCAGCGCGAGCGGTTCTCCGGTAGCCAAAAAAGGAATCGTCTTGTCCGACGCCACTTGCTCAGCACTTCAGGAATACTTGAAGGCAAGTGAGCAAGGTACCTTGCTCTGCCCCGGGCACCCTCTAGGAAGTTGCTCCAATGGATTCCCGGGAACTCTCAGCAAAGAGTGCTTCGCTTCGCTCTCTGAAACGCACGACGTTCTCCAACTTGACCGACTCATACCCACGAATGAGATCCGGGAGTTCAAACACTTCTCGAGCAAGCCCCTTCGTGCCATCGGCGTCACGCTCAAGTGCACGCTCGACCATTTGGTCATACTCATCAATGAGCGCACGCTCAATCCGGCGCACCGTCGTGTAGCCAAAGGGATCAGCAAACGTTCCCCGAAGGCGACGCAGTGCTCGAAGGACGACGAAGGCTGGTCGAGCAGTGTGACGAAGAGCGATCTTTCGGTCAATGCCGAACGCACTCAGCATTGGTGGCTGCAAGAGCACCGACACCTTGGCTCCACGACCAAACTCTCGAAGGATTTCAGCCTTTGACTCAGGCAAAAGATGCAGCCGAGCGACTTCATACTCGTCCTTGTAGGCACGGAGTTTGTAAGCATTTCGTGTGTAAGCGCTGAGCAACTCGTCACGAGTTGTTTGTGGAGCGCCCTCAAGGCGCTTCGCTACGGCTCCAACGGCCCCGACATAGTGAAGGGCAACCTTTCGAGATTCGTAGGCCACGAGATCAGTTGCTCGGGCTGTAACGAGCTCACACACAGCCGCTGAAAGATGGAGTTGGTTGACGGCGTTTGCCACGACCTCGTCAGTTTCCAACTGACCTGCAACGACCGGTCGTGCGACAGCCGCCATGACCGCTGCTTGGTTAATGACCGCTGCTCGACCCCAAGCAAAAGCCGTCAAGTTCTGCTCAACCGAGGAGCCGTTCATTTCAATTGCGCCTTCAAGGGCCTTGGCCGTGAGGGGAAGACAACCAGCTTGGAAGGCCGCACCAAGGAGCACGAGATTGGCAGCCAAGTGGTCGCCAACCACAACTTCTGCCACGTGGAGAGCGTTGAGGTAGACGTTGTGTTCGGCCCGAGTAAGTGGCTCAAGGAGCTCGTGCACTTGCGCTGCTGTTGGCGTCTTTGGTCCCGACCGGGTCAACTGATCATGTGTTGGCGTGGCCGCCATGTTGAGCACGGCAACTGTCCGCTCATGATCGATCTTGTCAGCCACGATGGGACTCAACACGCCGAGCAGGTCGAAACCAAGGACCAAGTCAATCGTGTGTTCTGATGCCTTGGGTGCGGTTTGGAGTTGCGCTTTGGCAATGCGGACATCGCTGATGACCGGGCCACCTTTTTGGCTGAGGCCAGTTTGGTCAAGTCCTGATGCGTGAAGTCCGTCAAGTCGAGCTGCCATCTGCAAAATCCGCGACACCGTCACGACACCAGTGCCGCCAACTCCAGCCATACGAATCGACACTTCATGCTCGGGCACGATCCTGACCGGGTCAATGAGCGTGACTGGCATTTGTGGAACGACTCGCGCCACCATTTTTCCAGGAATGACTCGGAGGAAGGAGGGGCAGTCGCCTTCAACGCACGAGAAGTCAAAGTTGCACGAACTCTGATGGATCTGCGTCTTATCGCCGTATTCGGTCATGACGGGTTCAACCGACAAACAGGTGGACTTGGCCTGACAGTCACCGCAGCCTTCACACACTCGAGCATTGATGGCAATGCGGTGCTTCGGCGTCTCGATGAGTCCACGCTTTCTGAGGCGGCGTTCTTCTGCGGCGCAGCGATCATCGTGAATCATGACCGTGACGCCATGAACCGCAGCACATTCACGGCTGACCTCTTGGAGATCATCGCGGTGACGAACCGTGGCAATGGGGTCAAGAGTCACCCCCTCATAACGCTCCGGCTCAGGGGTCGTGATGACCACTTGGCGAACACCTTCGAGTGCCAGCCACTTCGTGAGTGCTGGGATCTCAAAACCTCCAGGTGGGCTTTGCCCACCCGTCATGGCAACCGCTCGGTTGTAGAGGAGTTTGTAGGTGACGTTGAGATTGGCCGCCACTGCAGCACGAATCGCCAAAGACCCCGAATGGAAGAACGTGCCATCACCCAAGTTCTGCACAAAGTGTCGATTCCCCATGAACGGAGCGGCACCAATCCACTGTGTGCCTTCTCCACCCATCTGTGTGAGTCCCACGTGATGGCCACGGGTCTCGTCTTGGAAGGCCACCATCACGTGGCAGCCAATGCCAACGCCGACGAGTTCATCAGACGAAGCCATAGTGGAGCGATTGTGTGGGCAGCCTGAGCAGAAATACGGCTGGCGAACCGGGAGGGCGCTGACGTTTAACCGACGCTTTGGACGAGCAACCCGCTCGATTTCTGCCACCACGCGCTCAGGTGGATTGTGCCGGATTAACACCTTGGCGAGCACCGCCAAGATCCCATCGACGTCCATTGCCCCAAAAGTCGGAATGAGTGGACTGCCATCGACATCGTGCTTGCCCAAAATGAGTGGCAAGTTCTTTGCCCCATAGAGGGCGTCTCTGATGTGCAGTTCCAAGAAGGGTCGCTTGTCTTCAATCACAAAGACCGTCTGCAACTCAGCAGTGAAGTCAACGAACTCTTGGTGGTCAAGCGGCCAGATGAGACCGATTTTGATGAGGCGAATGCCCATTTGTTCCAAGGCTTGGTCATCGACGCCCAAGATCTCAAATGCCCGAAGCAGGCTCGAGTAGGTGGTGCCCGAAGCAATGATGCCAAGCGAGGGCCGTGTGGCTTCGAAAGCCACAACGTTCAAATGGTTGGCCTTGGCATAGGCAATCGTCTTTGGGAGTCGAACTTCAAAGAGGTGCTGCTCGGCTTCGACGGCTCGAGCACCAAGCAGCGTGGCCCGAAAGACTTCTCGGTCAAGGTTTGGGGCGCCTATGTAGGTCGCGGGATCAACGAGGTCAACAACCGCTGCCGCATCGGCCAACTCGGTCACGACACGAACGGCAGAGATGGTGCCAGAGGCTCTTGACATCGCCACGCCGTGCAAGGTGTAGCTCACCATTTCAGCAATGGTTGAGGGGTTGAATGCTGGCATCAGCATGGACTCGCACATCTCGGCACTCGACGATGGCAAGGTCGACGACTTGCTACTTGGATCATCACCAATGAAGGCCACGAGTCCACCAAGCGGCGTCGTGCCCATGTAGTTGCCATGACGAAGGGCGTCTGCTGCTCGGTCGAGTCCTGGGTTCTTGCCAAACCAGTAGCCAACGGCTCCCTCAACGTCAGCGCCTGGCAACTGGTCAACGAGCTGCGTGCCGACGACAGCGGTTGCCGCCAACTCTTCATTGATGGCGTGGTGGAAATGAATATTGGCTGGTTCGCAGTAACGCTTGGCTCGGTCGAACTCCATATCGACCGTGCCGAGGGGCGATCCTGGATACCCCGACACAAAAGAACCGGTCGAGAGGCCTCGTCCTCGGTCAAGCCACATCTGTTCAAGAGTTGCTCGCACAATGGCTTGGATGCCCGACATCAGCACACTGCCCGAGGTTGCGGTGAACACATCGCTCAAGTTCACGTCACTGTTCTTTGCCATAGGTCCACCTCTCAACCTCCACGGTACTGCCGAACCTGAACGCGAGGCGAGGGTCTCGCCTAGATTCATGGCCACAGACTGGAGCGGTGATGGACTTTCAAGAAACAGACGAACAGCAACTGTTGCGGACCACGGTGTTCTCCCTTGCCTCGTCTTTTGGGCATCGCTACTTTGAACAACAAGCTCGAAGCGGTGGCAAGGCCGACGAACTCTGGAAGGCACTCTCGGATCCTGGCTTTACTGGTGTGAACGTCATGGAGCCTTTTGGTGGCGGCATGGGTATGGCAGAGCTCGCAGCGGTCGCCGAAGAGACTGCAGCTGCTGGTTGTCCCCTGCTCATGTTCTTGGTGTCGCCAGCCATTTGCGGTGAAGTGATTGGACGCTTTGGCACCGAGGAGCAACAACATCGCTATCTGCCCGGCATTGGTTCGGGCTCAGAGAAGATGGCCTTTGCCATTACTGAACCTGATGCTGGATCGAACTCGCACAGCCTGTCAACCACTGCCACGAGAACGGCCACAGGGTGGAAGATCTCCGGCACGAAGTACTACATCTCCGGCATTGACGAGGCGAGCCATGTGCTCGTTGTGACCAAGACCGGCACCGACCCTCACAGTGGTCGTGGGCAATTAACCCTCTTTGTCGTGCCAACGTCTGCGCAAGGCATTGACTTATCGCCGATCCCCGTTGAAGTGGTCGCAACCGAAAAGCAGTTCACTGTCACGTTCACGAACGTCGAGGTCGATGACAGTTGCCGAATTGGACCAGAAGGTGGGGCGCTTCGCCCGCTGTTCATGGGACTCAACCCGGAACGCATCTTGTCGGCCGCAGTACTCGTTGGCCTTGGTCGCTACGCCATTGACAAAGCGGCGCGCTACGCCAATGACCGCGTGGTGTGGGGTGTGCCGATTGGCGCGCACCAAGGTATTGCCCACCCCCTGGCCAAAGCCAAGATTGATTTGGAGATGGCGCGGCTCATGTTGGCAAAAGCCGCCTGGGAGTTTGACCAAGGCCTTGATGCTGCCGAGAGTTCCAATATGGCGAAGTTGGCATCAGCTGATGCGGCCCTGCAAGCAATTGACCAGGCAATGCAAACCCACGGTGGCAATGGCATGGCGACCGAATACGGCCTCGCCACCATCTATGGCATGGCTCGTTTGCTGAAAGTGGCACCCGTCAGTCGAGAAATGATTCTCAACTACGTGGCCACCCACAGCTTGAAACTGCCTCGGAGTTACTAGTCCCTAGGGCTGGCGCAGTTTCGGCAACAACGAAATCGGCACGTCAACCATTCGTGATCGCAAATACTCGCCGAGGCCTTTGGCTTGCGGATCGAGGCGAGCTGACGACGCAACCCCTTCGCCAAGAATGCCAACCACGACGTAGTTGATGGATTTGAGCTTCGAAAAGACCGTGCGACGGACTTCCACATCGACGTCGACGGCGAGCAGTTCAGCCACCGTGTCAACGTCTAAGGCGCGCACCATCCAAGAAAAGATCTCGTCATCTGTTGTCCAAAGACCAACGTTGGCATTGCCACCTTTGTCGCCTGATCGCGCTCCACACAGATCGCCCAAAATCGCCAGCGTTGTTGGCTCATCAGTCAGGCCTTGAACCTCTGGTTCTTCGCTTTTGTCCGGTAGCGGAGCGGTGACGGGCGCTGGGCCCAGATGAATCTCTTCGCCGCTTTCTAACACCACGGTGTGGTCGACCACCGATCCATCAATGAGCGCTGGCCAGTAGACGCCATAGGTCGAGGCATTCGACGGTGGGGTGTCGGCAAAGATTCCCGGCACCGATGCCAAAGTAAGCGCCACCACTGCTTGGGAGAACTTGCGGCCAACGAGCTGCTCGTCTTCGCCTTTCACCACAATGCGGAGTCGGCCGGTGGCTGCTTCATTGGTCGGCGCATCAATGGTCGTTGCCCCGCAAATGAGTTGAACGTCCACTTCACGAAAGACCTCTTCGCCGCCGAGTAGGTCGAACAACATGGACCGAACTCGACGAGCTTTGTCCTCGAGATCGAGACCCGTCAGCACGACCGACATCTGATTGCGATAACCGCCCTCATAGTTGAGGGCGACTTTTAACTTCCCCGATGGGGCAAATCCTTTGACGGTTGAGACGCCGACTCGATCAGGTGCGAGTTGGGTTAACTCCACACTGGAGAAGTCCGCCACGACGTCTGGATTCTCGTAGCGCTCATCGCCAATTTCATAGAGGAGCTGTGCCGTGACCGTGCCGAGTGACACGAGGCCTCCTGAACCGGGTTGCTTCGTGATCACACATGAGCCATCTGCGGCAACCTCAGCAATGGGAAAGCCTGGGAAACGAAAGTCAGGGAGTTCGTGGAACAGCGCGTAATTGCCACCGGTCACTTGGGTCCCGCACTCAAGGAGATGACCTGCGACGAGCGCTCCTGCGAGTGGGCCAAAATCATCTCGCGCCCACCCATGGTGAAATGCCGCTGGGCCAATGACGAGTGCTGCATCGGTCACGCGTCCCGTCACGACAATCTGTGCTCCACGCTGCATTGCTTCGGCGATACCAAAACCGCCAAGATACGCATTCGCCGAAAGAGCAAGTTTGCCCGTTGAAGAAAAAGGCTCCTTCGTGTCGAGGTTGGTGAACTCAACCCCTGATGCCAAAAGACTTGGCACCTCATCAATGAGGTTGTCCCCTTCAACCACCGCAACGTCTACCTTGCGGCCAAGCTTTGTCGCAAGGGACCGAAGTGCTTCTGCCAGACCTCTTGGGTTGAGACCACCAGCGTTCACGACAACGGCAATATTGCGATCAAGGACGGTTTCCAGCACGTCATCCATTTGTCGTAAAAAGGTCGAGGCGTAGCCAGCGTTGGCATCTCGGCGTTTCATCTTCCACAAGATGAGCATGGTGAGTTCAGCCAAGTAGTCGCCCGTCAGCACATCAATCGGGCTTGGTCCTTCGAGCAGCAAACGTGGCGCGTCATGGAGATCACCATAAAAACCTGAGCAGTTGGCAATGTGGAGCGGTTCTGTCAACCCAAAGTCCTTGGTGCTCGGCCAGGCCCAGGTGGGCCGGCGAAGGTTTGTGCGATTGCCAGCCATTCAGCTGCTGACTCATCAGAGCAGACGAGTTCGGTGTCAAGGACGTGGCGACGTTGCGTTGCCACGAGACAAAGTTCCAACGCTGAGCCAACAACAACCGACGTCGCATCTTCTTCACCCTCGCTCCACAATTCCCCCGTTGCACTGGTGAGTTCAAAGCGAAGGGGAGAAGAAGGCATTTCCAACCGGTGACTCGAATAGGCGAACGGGCGAGCTCGATGAGCAAGCCGGACAATGTGCCGAAGGCGACTCGTCGCTTGCGGACTTCTCCCCAAAGCGTCGGTGATGTCGACACCATGCGCCCAGGTCTCCATGAGCCGAGCCGTGATGGCCGAGGCGACACTCATCGACGGGCCAAACCACTCGAGGCGCTGCGTCGCGGAACATTGACGGAAACTGTGGAGGAGATCTGCCCGAGAGGTTTCGAACCACTCAAAGACTTCCCCACCTTCTTCAGCGGCATACGTGTCGCGTGCAACGTCGACAATGCTCTTTTCTAAGGCAAAGGCCTGGGCTGCGCCGGCAGCAAACACCGCCGGGTCAACAATGGCCAAGCGCTGCTGGTCATCAAAAAAGGCCAAGTGCGCGACTTGATCTTTGACGGTCCATGGAGCCGCTTGCGTGAGGAGATCCCACTCGTCGCCCTCAAGGTCCTCCAAGACCATCAGCAGATCTTCCGATTCAGCCCGAAGATCCTCAATCAGTCCTTCAAGAAGCGACATCAGCGGTCCTGCCACATTGGCGTTCGACGCTCAGCAAATGCGGCTGGTCCTTCTTGCGCATCGCTCGAGCGATACACCGGCTCCCAAATGGCTGCGGCTTTGGTAAACGCATCGGCTGAGGTCTTGTCATCAAGAGCTCGAACCATGGCTTTTGCCGCTTTCACTGACAACGGGGCATTCGCTGCGATTTGTTCAGCGATTGCTTGCGTGTGGGACTCGAGTTCACCTGGATGAACCACTGCATTGACCAGGCCAACCTCATAGGCGCGCTGGGCGCTCATTGGCGCAGCGGTCATCAGGAGTTCCAACATGATGCGCTTTGGCACCATGGAAAGCAGCGGTGCTGCCCATGGTGCCCCACGACCAACCTTGGCTTCTGAGATGGCAAAGGTGGCCGAGGTGGCCGCAACACACAGATCACAGGTCTGCGCCAACGCAAATCCACCAGCGAAGCAGACCCCATTCACGGCAGCAATGGTGGGCTTTACCACCTCAATATTGCGACCCATTTCCGGGAGGAAGTCATCTGGTGGCACTTCCATGGAGGTTGTTGCCATCTCCTTCAAATCTGCTCCAGCAGAAAAGGCAACCTCTCCCGCGCCCGTCAGCACCAAGACTTTGGCCGCACCATCATCGTTAAAAGTCGAGATTCCTTCCCACAGACCCGAGCGAACGGCTGCGTTGAGTGCGTTTCTCGCTTCGGGACGATTGATCGTGAGCCACGCGACTGGACCGCGCCGTTCGTAGGTAACGACCTCGCTCATGTCTGCTCTCCAATCTCCACAAGCAATTGGCCCGCTTCAACTTGCGTGGAAGCAGTGACATGGACAGCTTCCACAACGCCGGCAAAAGGAGCGCGAATGACGTGTTCCATCTTCATTGCTTCCATGATGACCAGGACATCGCCTTCGGCGACGTGCGCGCCAACATGGACGTCGATCCGACTGACGAGTCCTGGCATTGCCGCCACCAGTGAACCCGAAGCGACCGTTGCTGTTGCGTCGCTAAATCGCTCAGGAAATTCGACCCAACACTGGTCATCGCTGCGACTAACAAACACTCGTCGCTCCGGAACCTCAACTGAGGTAATCGTTCGGTAGCCAAGGGTTGAACCCTTGACGGCGAACATTGGATAGAGCGCAAGTGGACGATCCTCAATGTCTCGGTCTTCAGGTTCAAGCGAGGTGATGCAGTGGGTAACACCAGCAATGGTCACCTGGATTTCGCCGGCAGCCATGACATAGCTGACTTCGGTGTGGGCCCCACTTTCAATCACCGACATGGCGTTGTGTCCATCAGGAACATTGCGAAAACCAATGGGGATGATGTCGGTCGTCGACGTCCTTCCCCCAACCGCGCAGAGCCACGAGGCAACAGCAGCGGCCAAGAGGTGATGGCGTGAAGCAGTGACGCGGTCGCACAGCATCACGGGATCGTTCTGTTCTAAAAACGCAGTCGTGACTCCTCCGGCCAAAAAGATCGGGTCCTCCAAGACAGCAACGAGGAGGTCTCGGTTGGTGGCCACGCCAATTCCATCCCAGACGCGAAGCTGCCAGGCCAATTCATCGGCGGCTTCTTCTCGGGTCTCACCATGAGCAATGAACTTGGCCAACAGCGGGTCATAGCGAGAACTCACCAGACCACCAGCCATCCCGGCATCAACGCGCAAGGTGAACTGTTGAAAATCAGTATCGAGTTGACCGGCTTGAGGAAGGAACCCGTTTCTTGGGTCTTCAGCACACAGTCGAGCCTCAATGGCATACCCGGTCGTCGTGGCATGCAAGAGCTCATCTTCGAGGGCTTCACCAGCAGCCACGCGAAACTGCCATTCAACAAGATCAAGATCGGTCACGAGTTCAGTCACCGGGTGCTCAACTTGAAGTCGAGTGTTCATTTCCAAAAACGCAAAGCTGCCATCTGTATCGACGATGAACTCAACGGTTCCAGCTCCGACATAGGCAACAGTTTTTGCCGCAAGTCGTGCTGCTGCTCTGAGGGCCGCTCGCACGGACTCATCGAGATTTGGAGCGGGAGATTCTTCAATCAGTTTTTGGTGACGTCGCTGGACTGAGCAGTCGCGCTCAAACAAATCAACGATGTTCCCGTGCTGGTCACCAAAGACCTGAACCTCAATATGGCGGGGATTTTCGAGGTAGCGCTCGGCCAAGAGCGTCCCATCTCCGAAGGATTTCAGTGCTTCACGCCTCGCAGCTTCGAAGTGTTCGGCTGCCTCGGCATCGCTGCGCACCACTCGCATGCCTCGCCCCCCACCGCCAGCCGATGCCTTGATGAGGAGCGGCCAGCCAACCTTGTTGGCAACCACTAAGAGTTCGGCTGCCGAATCAATTGGTGCGCCGTCTAACACCGGCACGCCAACACTCGCCATCAGCCGTTTGGCTTCGACTTTGGAACCCATTTGCTCAATCACTTCCGGCGAGGGGCCAATGAAGGTCAGCCCTGCATCAATGACGGCTTGGGCGAACTTGGCGTTCTCTGACAAAAAGCCGTAACCCGGGTGAATGCAATCAGCCCCAACGCTTTTTGCCGCGGCAATGATGGCATCGATATTTAAATACGTACTGGCGAGGTCATCACCTTCGAGCACGACCGATTGGCCCACGAAAGAACTTGGATAGGCACCAATATCGTCATTGGCCACAATGAGCGCAGTCCCAATTTCGAGTTCATGTGCGCTGCGAGCAATCCGAACAGCAATTTCTCCTCGGTTGGCAATGAGGACTTTGTTGAACACCGTGACTCCTAGAAACGAAAGACGCCGAAACCTCGACGTCCTTCAATTGGTGCACTATGAATTGCTGACAAACACATTGCCAGTGCGGTTCTCGTGTGACGTGGGTCAATGATGCCATCGTCATAGAGCTTTCCGCTCATGACAAAGGCGTGCTGCTCTCGCTCGATTTGGACTTGCGTTGCTCGGCGTTGCAGATCATCTTGTGCCTCATCAAAAGGCTTTCCTCGAGATTCAGCACTTTGTCGGGCAACAATGGACAGTACGCCAGCGAGTTGTTCAGGGCCCATCACCGCGACTTGTGCGCCGGGCCAACTGAACGCGAACCTTGGTCCAAAGGCTCGACCACACATGGCGTAATTTCCAGCGCCATACGACGCGCCCATGATGACCGACAGATGCGGCACAGTGGAATTGGCCACCGCGTTCACCATCTTCGCCCCGTCTTTCACCATGCCGGCTTGCTCATAGGCCTTGCCCACCATGAACCCGGTCGTGTTGTGGAGGAAGAGCAGCGGCGTGTCAGTTTGATTGGCCAACATGATGAACTCGGCGCCCTTTTTCGCCTCATCGTTGAACAGCACGCCTCGAGCGTTTGCGATGATGCCGATCTTGTAGCCATTGAGGACTGCCCAGCCCGTCACGAGCGACGTGCCGTAGTGCGCCTTGTACTCATCAAAACGCGATCCATCGACCAAGCGAGCAATCACCTCTCGAGGATCGAAAGGAATCTTCAAGTCCCCTGAGATGACCCCAAGTAACTGCGAAGGATCAACTACTGGTGCAACCGGTTCTTGCACTCGGCCCGGGCCCTTCTTCTGCCAATGGAGACTGGCCACGATTTCACGACCCATGCGAATTCCATCGTGCTCGTTGGCGGCAAAGTAGTCACCGAGGCCCGAAGTGGTCGAATGCATGCGGGCGCCACCAAGGGCTTCATCATCTGACTCTTCGCCTGTTGCCATCTTGACCAGTGGTGGGCCACCGAGAAAAACCTTGGCTCCTTGATCAACAAGGACTGCGTAGTCCGACATTCCCGGCACGTAGGCACCACCGGCAGTTGAGGTGCCAAAGACAATGGCGATGGTCGGAATACCAAGTGCAGACAGGCGCGTGATGTCTCGGAAAAGTTGCCCAGCCGGGATGAACAGGTCAGCTTGGGTCGGCAAATCCGCACCACCTGATTCGACCAAGTTGATGACCGGAAGGCGGTTTTCTCGAGCAATCTCGAGGGCTCGGAGATGCTTTTTTAAGCCGTAAGGGTTGATCGCTCCACCACGCACGGTTGGATCATTGGCCGCAATCACACACTCCACACCTGAGACCACACCGAGGCCGGTAACGATTGCGCCACCCACAGCAAACTCGGATCCATACCCAACAAGTGAGGAAAATTCGAGGAATGGTGCCCCCTCATCTAAGAGCAGCGAAATGCGCTCACGGGCGAGAAGTTTTCCTCTGTCGTGGTGGCGCTTGCGGTAGGTCTCGCCACCTCCGTCGAGTGCCTTGGCCAGTTCACCATGGAGCGCATCGAGGTGCCGCAACTGGGTTGCCTCATTGGCTTGATAGGTCGGATCACTCGGGTCCGTCACGCTTCGAAGAATGGGCATCGTCTCTCCGTCACCACGAGGTTGTCCATCAACCCTACCCGGCAATTTGAACCCAGTTTGGGCTGACACTTGCGACAAGATGGCATGGTGAGTCCTGCGAATCCACCTCGCTATGTGCCAATTGATGGCAAACCCTGGCGCTTAGCAATGGGCCTTCGAACGCTGACGGAGGAGAAATGGATTGAAGTCGACGGGCTCCGTGAGGCAGAACTCGAGCAAAAGAGAGATCTTCTTCGAACGGCCCGCTCAACGGTGGTCGCAACTCTTCCACATTCGCTCGCAGCTCAAGAAGAACTCGAAGCACTCGTAGCGAAAAACCTGAGTGAATTTCACCCAAGGGTCATCATCGACGGATTCAATGACCCAGAGCCAATTGTTCGTGCCAGTGCAGTCCTTCAAGAAGATTGCTGCATCTTGGAACATGACGGAAACGGCTGGCTCCTGACGGCAGCGTGTGTGTGTTTCCCAAGCAGGTGGACCTTGACCGAGAAGATCGGTCGTGACCTCACGGCCATCCACGCACCAGTTCCGTCCTATGCCACCTTGCTCAGTGCCCCGGTTGAGGGATTCTTTGATCGACTGAAACCAGACCAGCCAAAGTGGCGGCTCAACTGGACCATCCTCGACACGAGTGAGCTGCACCTTCCAACTGGATCAGCACACCGCCGAAAAGAACTGCTCGATGATCTTGGTGACCTCACCTTCAGAGTCGAACGGCAAACCCTTCGGCGGATGGAGAACACCGGGGCAGTGGTCTTCACGATTCGCAACTACACGACACCACTTTCGACGCTTTGTCGAAGTCAAGAAGTAAAGGACCATCTGTTGGCAACCTTGCAGACGGTAAACCACGAAGTCGCGGCCTACAAAGGCTGGGAGATACTCCTGCGACCACTCACGGAGTGGCTCTCTCGCGAGTAGCGCCAAAACTGCGACTCACCTGATGCCTCACGTCAAATCCTCCGCGAACGCTGATTCATTGCCTCACCAAAAATCTCCGGATCAGGTTTTGCGTTAAATGACCGGTTCACCTTCATTGGCGGCTTGGTTTTTGGTTTGAACGCATTCAGGTGTTCGAGCTGGGTAAG
>CANGPX010000031.1 GCA_947456095.1 Acidimicrobiaceae bacterium | reverse complement strand
TTGGCGCGCCCGTGACTCAGCGAGCAGTGCATCGACGAATTCGTCCAAGTCGCCAGCCAAAACTTGCTCCAAGTTGTACCGAGTGAGGCCATCGACGCGATGATCGGTCACTCGCTTTTCTTTGAAGTTATAGGTCCGTATCTTGTCAGCCCGCCCGCCCGAGCCAACCTGGCTGCGCCGGGTAGCTGACAGTTCAGCTTCTTGCGCGTCTTGCTGTGCTTTGAGCAGGCGCGCTCGCAGCACCACCATGGCTCGAGCACGGTTTTGGATCTGGCTCTTTTCGTCCTGCATGGCGACCACAATGCCGGTTGGCAGGTGCGTCACGCGAACAGCCGAGTCTGTGGTGTTGACGGACTGGCCCCCGGGCCCAGAGGAGCGATACACATCGACCTTCAGATCACCTGGGTCAATGTGGACATCGACTTCTTCAGCCTCAGGCAACACGGTGACCGTTGCCGAAGAGGTATGAATCCGACCCTTGGCTTCGGTTTCAGGAACTCGCTGGACTCGGTGGACGCCACCTTCGTGCGCAAGCCGAGTCCAGGCATCTTCACCTTTGACGAGGACGCTTGCTTCGTTAATGCCGTTGCGGTCAGATTCGTCGAGGCCAATGATCTCGGCTTTCCAACCACGACGCTGGGCGTAGCGGAGATACATGTCGAGGAGGTCTCGAGCAAAGAGGTTTGCCTCTTCGCCACCTTCGGCGCCACGGAGCTCCAAAATCACATTGCGACCATCGTTCGGGTCTTTTGGCAACAACAGCAGCTGGAGATCGTTTTCGAGTTGCTCCATCAATGCTTCAGCATCGGTGGCTTCATCGCGCCACAAGTCACGATCATCCCCGCTGGCTTCGAGCAACATTTCATTTGCCGTGTCACGATCAGCCCGTGCTTGCTTGAACTTGCGCCATGCATCAAGGGTTGGGCCCATCTCTTTATGACGGCGCGACAGATCACGCAACTTCGTTGCGTCATTGGTCGCAGCCGCTTCAGTCAGGTCGGCCTCAACAACGAGGAACTCCTGTTCGAGCGCGTCGAGTCGTTGATCGAGCGTAGGTCGTGCCATCGTCTTTCCAAAGCGCTCAGATGAGCGCAGTTGGTGTCCTTACTTGGACTTGCGGGCGCCGTACCGCTTGTTGAAGCGGTCCACGCGGCCACCGGAGTCGACCAGCTTCTGCTTACCAGTGAAGAACGGGTGGCACTCGTTGCAGAGTTCAACGACGATCTCAGACTTCGTGGACTTGGTCTCGAACGTGTTTCCACACGAGCACCGAACCAGTGCCAATTCGTACGTTGGGTGAATGTCAGGCTTCATCGTTGCTCCATCGCCTCTTGTGAGGCTCCAAGACTAGTGCAGCCTCGAACGAGGCTGCGCGGCGGTTAGTTATTCGGGGTTGGGCCCTTGGCAATCTCAGCCAAGAACTCATTGTTTGACGATGTGGTGCGAATCTTGTCCATGAGCAGTTCAAGACCAGGAGCTGAGTTTCCTTCAGCAGCCAAGGCGTTGAGCACTCGACGCAGCTTCCACACTTGCTGAAGCTGTCCCCGGTCAAAGAGCAATTCTTCGTGACGCGTCGACGAAGCATTGACGTCAATGGATGGGTAGAGGCGCCGCTCGGCCAAACGACGGTCGAGGCGCAACTCCATGTTGCCCGTGCCTTTGAATTCTTCGAAGATCACTTCGTCCATCTTTGAGCCGGTCTCAACGAGTGCGGTCGCGAGAATCGTCAAGCTGCCACCTTCTTCAATGTTGCGAGCGGCACCGAAGAACTTCTTCGGCGGGTAGAGGGCACCGGAGTCCACGCCACCGGACATAATGCGTCCCGTTGCTGGACTGGCCAAGTTGTACGCACGGGCAAGGCGGGTGATGCCATCCAAGATGATGACGACGTCGCGGCCCATTTCCACCAAGCGCTTCGCTCGCTCAAGTGCGAGTTCGGCAACAGCGGTGTGTTCTTCTGAGGGGCGGTCGAAGGTTGAAGCAATGACTTCACCAGCAACTGAGCGCTTCATGTCGGTGACTTCTTCGGGGCGCTCGTCAACGAGCAATACCATCAAGTGAATGTCAGGGTTGTTCTTCTCAATTGAGTGAGCAATCTGCTTCATGACGGTGGTTTTGCCGGCCTTTGGCGGTGAGACAATAAGTCCACGCTGGCCCTTGCCAATTGGAGCAAGGAGGTCGACAATGCGAGCAGTCAGGTTTTCTTTGTCGCGCTCTCCACCGGTTTCGAGAACGAGCTTGGAATCAGGAAACAGCGGAGTCAAGTCTTCGAACTTCGGCCGCAGTCGTGCGACCTCTGAGTCGAGTCCGTGCACCTTGTCAATGCGCATGAGTGCTGCGAACTTCTCGTTGTGCGCAGCTGGTCGGTACGCGCCAGCAACAACATCTCCACGGCGGAGGTGATGGCGACGAGCAAGAGAAATCGAGACGTAGACGTCACGAGGCGAAGGCAGGTAACCAGACGTCCGGATGAAACCAAATCCCTCGTCGCGCAAGTCCACTACACCTTCAATGTCAACCAACTCGCCTTGATACTGCTCGGCGTTGGCCTGGAACTCACGCTCTTGGCCGCGTGACTGGTCGTCACGGTCCTTGCCGCGGCGGCGTCGGTTCCGGCGGCCAGCAAGATCATTGGCGGGTTGCGACTGGCCGTAGCCAGCTTGGTTGCGGTCTTGATTCCGGTTGCCTTGACCACCTTGACCACCTTGGTTGCGGTCTTGGTTCTGACCACGGTCTTGACGCTGAGGGCGGTCACCTCGACGATCTCCGCCTCGGTCACTCTCGCGTGGAGGGCGAGGTGCTTGGGTCTCTGTTTCACTCGGTTCTTTGAATGCCGCTGGGGCCTTCGTTCGTTCACCTGGTTCGGGGAGATCATCGTCAAGGCCGACTGAACCGCTTGGACCTGGGTCCATGGGATCAAAGGTGAAGCTGGCAACATTTTTCCGGCGGCGAGGCTGAGGACGCTCTCCCCGAGGAGCTCCACCTTCGCTTTGTGGAGCTGACTGCGTTGGAGGCTGAGCTGCGGGCGCCTGCTCAACAACTGGTTGGGTGGCGACTGGTTGGGTGGCAGCTGGTTGTGCAGTTGGCTGTGGCTTTGGTGCAGGCTCAGCTTTGGTGCTCGATCCTTCGCTCACGCCAGTTGCTTCCAAGATCCGAGTGACGAGATCGGCTTTCTTGGTGCGGGAGTTGGCTTTCACACTCAGGGTCTTGGCAATGGCTTGAAGCTGGTCAAGCTCTTTTGCCTCGAGCATTGAGCGTTCGTTCTCGGGTCCCGTTGACATTTAGGGGCACCTCTCTGTGGTGGTTGTGATCCAGCGCGAACGTCCGCTTGCTGGCGAGGAGTACTACGAAGAGTCGTTGAAGCGGCTGGCTTCAAAATCGGCGCCACTGCTGCCCAAAGGAGAAGAGTGGCTGGAGCGTTGCTCCAAATCCGACTGTGCACACTGTAGCCGAGGCAACCTTTGCGCGTTGCCTCGGGTTAGTCCGAGACGCCGAGGACTTCCAAAATCGCCGAAAACGTCGGCTCGACAACGACGGGAAGGGTGATTTGGCTGAGCGCGACGTCAGGGTCTTTGAGGCCATGGCCGGTCAACGTGCACACCACAACCGATCCAGGCTCCACGCCAAATTTCATCAGCCCAGCCACCGACGCAGCGCTAGCGGGTTCGCAGAATACCGATTCGCGCTGGGCTAAGAACCTGTAGGCCTCGAGAATTTCTTCGTCGGTGACCGCTTCAATCCGGCCACCACTTTCGCCTTGTGCAGAGGTTGCTCCCGTCCAACTCGCGGGGTTGCCAATGCGAATTGCGGTGGCAATCGTGTCGGGCTTCTCAATGGGGTGACCAGCAACAATTGGTGCGGCACCAGCGGCTTGGAACCCATGCATCTTTGGACGCCGTGCGATTTTTCCGTCGGCAAAGTAGTCGGTGTAGCCAGCCCAGTAGGCCGTGATGTTGCCAGCATTGCCAACCGGGATGCAGTGCACATCAGGGGCTTTGCCCAAGGCGTCGCAAATCTCATAGGCAGCAGACTTCTGCCCCTCAATGCGATAGGGGTTAATGGAGTTGACAACGGTGATCGGAGCTTTCGATGGCAGCTCACGAACAATCTCTAACGCTTGGTCAAAGTTGCCTTTGATCTGAATCACGGTTGCCCCGTGAATGAGGGCTTGGGCCAATTTGCCCAGCGCAATGTAGCCATCGGGAATGAGCACCGCACAAGTCATCCCCGCTCGTGCTGCATAGGCCGCAGCCGAAGCTGAGGTGTTTCCCGTCGAGGCGCACACGACCGCGGTGGCGCCATCTTCTTTGGCTTTCGAGATCGCCATGGTCATGCCACGGTCTTTGAAGCTTCCCGTTGGGTTGGCTCCTTCGACTTTTAAGTAGACCTCAGCACCGACGAGCTCAGAGAGCCGTGGAGCTGGAACAAGGGGGGTATTGCCCTCGAGCAAAGTGACAACAGGAGTGGTCGGTGAAACCGACAGGTACTGGCGGTACTCCTCAATGAGACCACGCCACGCCACTATGAATTCCCCTCACCATTTTCGATAACTCGCAAGAGTGTACCGACTCGGTCAACCACCTTGAGGCGCCGAAGTTGCTTGATGGTTGCTGACATTGCCCCTTCGAGTGCCCGATGGGTCACGAACACGAGACGTGCTTCATCGCCGAGGCCGACTTGCTCCATTGAGCGAATCGACACGCCATGTTGCCCAAAGACTTCAGTGACTTTTGCCAAGACTCCTGGCTGATCAGCCACATCCAAGGTGAGGTAGAAGGCAGAAGAAATCTGAGCAATGGGGCGTTTCACCATGGTGCGAGGACTGAGCGGCACATCAGGTGCGCCACCTCGGTGCATCGACCGAGCCACTTCTACAAGGTCTCCAAGCACGGCACTTGCTGTTGGTTTGCCACCAGCACCTCGACCGTAGAGCATGAGCTCACCACAGGCTTCGCCTTCAACAAATACTGCGTTGAATGCGCCATCAACAGAGGCGAGTGGGTGTGCTGCGGGCACCATGGTTGGCTGGACTCGAACAGAGAGTTCAGTTCCTTCAAGCACTTCAGCAATGGCCAAGAGTTTGACGGCGTAGCCAAGTTGACGGGCAAATGCCACGTCTTCGGCGCTCACCTGTGTGATGCCCTCACGAGAGACCTCTGCGGCTGACACCTTGCAGTCAAAAGCGAGGCTGGCGAGAATCGCCGCCTTTGACGCCGCGTCATAGCCTTCGACGTCAGCGGTTGGATCTTTTTCGGCATAGCCCAAGCGTTGAGCTTCAGCGAGGGCATCGCCGTAGGCCACGCCCTCGTGATCCATGAGCGACAAGATGAAGTTCGTCGTGCCGTTCACGATGCCCATGACCCGGGTCACCTGCTCACCGGACAGTGCATCACGCAGGACTCGAAGGATCGGCACCGCTCCAGCAACCGCAGCTTCATAGCGAAGGTCAGCCCCATGGTTGAAGGCCAACCGAGCGAGGGCTCGACCATGACGAGCCAACAACGCCTTATTGGCCGAAACGACCGACGATCCGGATTTCAGGGCCTTTTCAAACAGCGGCAGGGTTTCGTCAATGCCACCCATGACTTCAACCACGACGTCGACGTCTTCACGGACGACTAACGCTGCTGCATTGGTCGTGAGCAGCGAGGCATCAAACCAGTCGGCATCGCTGCGCTTGCGCTTGAGCGAGCTCACCGCAATTCCAACCACCTCAAAGGTGAGACCAGTTCGCTGAAAAAGTGCCTGTTTGTTCTGCGGCTCGGCCAGCAGTTCATAGAGCGCAAGGCCAACATTGCCGCAGCCGAGGAGGGCGACGCGAATCGTCGAGTTGTCAGAAGTTCGCCGAGCCATAGTCCAAGGCTACCCGGGCTCTGTGAGGAGCCAAAGCCGACTTAGCCGACGTCCAAGGTGAGTAGGTCGCTCAGCTGTTCTCGACGAACCACGAGTCGAGCGAGACCGTCTCGAACAAACACGACAGCTGGTCGAGGCACTTTGTTGTAATTCGACGCCATGGCATAGCCATATGCACCGGTCACCGGGGTGATGAGCACATCGCCAACGCTCAAGTCTTGTGGAACTGAGCCTTGAGTGACGAGCACATCGCCCGATTCGCAGTGCTTGCCCACGAGGCGAATCGTTCGTGGTCGTTCTGCTTGTGGCGCACGAGCGAGCATGGTCTCATATCCACTGCCGTAGAGCACTGGACGAGGGTTGTCGCTCATGCCGCCGTCAACGCTCACATAGGTGTGCAAGCCAAGAAGTTCCTTGATGGTCCCAACGGTGTAGGCCGTCAGGCCAGCTCTCGCCACAATCGACCGACCTGGCTCAGCAGACAGGGAAACCTCATCGCTCACCCCAACTTCTCTCAGTGCATTGCGGGTGGCCTCAGCCCAAGCGAACAGCGACTGAGTTTGTTCGCCATTGACATATGCCTCGCCGAGTCCGCCGCCAAGACACAACTCAGCCAAGCCCAAAGGAACAAAGAAGCGGCCAACCACTTTGGCTGCTTCGGCAAAGTTTTCAAGGTCAAAAACTTGACTTCCAAGGTGGGCGTGGATGCCAACGAGTTCCAAAGCCGTTGATGTACTGAGGCGGTCAACTACTCGTTGCGCCGCACCAGAATTCACCGAGAACCCAAACTTCGAGTCCTCTTGACCCGTTGAGATGAAGGCGTGGGTATGGGCGTGGACTCCCGGGGTAATGCGAATCCACACAGCAATGGTCACCTGCCGCTGTGCTGCGAGCGCCTCCAACCGATCAATTTCATCTTCTGAATCAACAATGATGCGTCCAACTCCGGCGTCGAGTGCCATCGTGAGTTCTTCGACGGATTTGTTGTTGCCATGGAGCACGAGGCGATCCCCGGGCACCCCAGCAGCCAGTGCGACGTGAAGTTCACCAGCCGTCGACACGTCAATGCGCATGCCTTCTTCGTAGGCAAGTTTCGCCATGGCCGTGCAAAGAAATGCCTTTGAGGCATAGGCAACATCAGGGCCAAACGCCTCAACTGCTTCTCGACAGCGTGAGCGCAGGTGCGCTTCGTCATAAATGAACAGTGGCGTACCGAACTGTTCAGTCAATGTTTCAACCGAACAGCCGCCAATGGTGAGTTCGCCTCGCTTGCCCATTGATGCGGTTGCAGGCAGCAGTGACCAATCAACGGGAAGGTTTGAGGGTGGAGAAGCATCAACCATGGCCCCACGTTAGGTCGCCCGGCATACCGCTTCATCACGAACAAACCGAAAAACTGATGGTGCGGCTGGAGGGATTTGAACCCCCGACACCTGGTTCCGGAAACCAGTGCTCTATCCCCTGAGCTACAGCCGCTTCTATCAAAAGCGTAGTTGCCGCCTTGGCCGCAGGCCGACGAGGGTGCGTTAGCCGTGAAGCAATGCGTTATAAAGCGTTGTTCGGTCGAAGTACAGCGTGGAAATACCAATCGTGACTACCGCGGTGACCACCAGCGCAATGATCAGCACCCGAGTTGTCGTTCTGCGAAAAATAACTACTGCTGGAGCGGCGATCACGATGCCGCGGTAGACCCCACCAGTTGTACCCGACAAGAACACTCCGGTGTAGACGCTCAGCCCAATGAGTACCGGGTAGACCTCAGTGGCGAAGTTAAGGCCAGCCCGTCGGTTTCGCCACAACAACACCGCAGCCGTTGCACACAAGCCCGTAGCGACGGCGAACTGGGCTGCGATCCACCACGATGCCGTTGGACCTTGGAGCACTTGAGTGAGGGTGTCTCGCTTCACCACAAGGTGCCACACGATTGACACGGGGTTCTTTGGCGGAAAGACGGTAACGCCGGCATCGGATTGGATCTGACTGAAGAGATTCCAGCGGTGAAAGACCACTTGGTCATGAATCCACAGTGCTGCGTAGGGGCTGAGTGCCAACAGCCCAAGGCAGGTGCGCTTTGCCACTGCCAACTTCGTGCGACAGGTTGGGTCGACGACGATGAGGGCGCAGAGAAAAGCTGGGAAGGCGTAGATCACCGATGGATAGGCCGCGGCTGCAACCACCATGGAAACCGTGGCGAGAACAAAGCGCTCAGAACGAAGAGCAACAATCGTGCCTACCACTCCAAAAAGAGCCATGGAGTTTGGAAAGATCGCAAAGTTGTACACCGCTCCGGGAAACACCGCGAACAGCGTCAACAACAAAAGGCCCCTTGCTCGTGGCTCTTGCCGCAAGAGTCCAACCCACAAGAGTTCGAGTGCGCTCAGGACAAACACGCTGCTCACAAGCACCCCACTCGCGGCAACGCTCAGGTGGGTGACCTCGTGGACAACCCTCAAGACATACGGGTATCCCGGCAGCCACGCTGCAGTCCCGCAGGTGATGTGGCCGTGGAAGAAGTGAATGAGCTTCTCAGGACAAACCGAAATGCGCCGACCGTAGGACGCAATGTCGAGGTAGTTGAACGCATCAATTCGAGTCCACGGAGTTGCAGAGGTCGTCCATGGCCGAACCCAGTGCGGAGAAGCAATGGTGACGAGGATGCGAACGAGGACGAACACGCCAACCGGAGGAAGCCAGGTTGAGGCCCAAGAAGGAGCGCTGCTCGGATCCGTCGTTGGGCGTGGCGATGTTGTCAGTTCGTCGTCCACGTCAAACCTCCCCCACCTGTTTTAGCCTGACCAGCGTGGAGAGCAGGGACAAGCACAAGTGGAGTGAGCCGTCGCTTATCTGTTTCGTTTGGGAACACGAGGAAAGAACCCGCTCGTTGTCGCGACGTACTCTTCGTAACCTTCACGGGTCTTTTTCAGCTTGGCTTCAAGCAGTGGCTTCCCCGAAACTGAGGTCAACAAAAACGTCATGGCCAGTGGTGAGGCAATGCTGAGCGCACCCCAGCCAGATGACGCGGCAATGGCAAAGATCCCCCACCACACGACGGCATCGCCAAAGTAATTGGGGTGTCGAGTGGTGGCCCAGAGCCCACTTTGAAGGGTCGTTCCCCGGTTGGCCGGATTGGCCAAGAACTTGCGAAGTTGGAAGTCGGCCACTGATTCGAACGCGACACCAAGGCAAATGAGCACTGCGCCAACGACCACGAGTGGCAAGAACGACTGACGAGAAAACGCCACGAACTGCAGGGGCATCGAGATGAGAAAGAGCAGCACCATTTGGAAGCCGTAGATCATCTTGAGGGCATAGAGCGTTTCGTTCTTGCCCTTTGCTCCTCGAAGGATTTGGGTGTATCTCGGGTCCTCGCCAGCGCCGCGTTGGCGAAGCGCCAGGTAGCCAGACAGTCGGAGCGACCAGATGGCAACGAGAACGAGCACGACTACACGAGCGCTACTCGCGGTGCCTTCGTGAAGCCACGGTGATGCACTGTTTGAACTCATGAGATGGGCCGAGTACAACGACTCGAGGTACACCACAAGAAATCCCGATCCCCAAAACACATCAATGACCGCATGACGACCGACAATGCGCCCAACAACAAAGGCGATGAGAAGCCAGAGCATTGCGCTGAAAAGCGCCAAGGGAAGGTTGAGGAGAAACGATGACCAAGCCATGAAATTGGTCTAGCAGCAGTGGCCCCTCCTTGTCGCCCTACCTGCGAGTTTGGAAGTTGGCCCAAGGGTGGCTAGGTTGCCTTTATGTCAGATGTGATGTTCGGAACAAATGGTTGGTGTTTTCTTACGAATCACAGCCATGTCCTGCTTGCCATTCACCGCAACCCTGAGATCCGCCTCAAGGACTTGGCTGCGCAAGTTGGCATTACTCCGCGAGCCACGCAACGGCTCATTCGCGACCTTGAGCGAGCTTCAGTGGTGTCGAAAGAGCGCATTGGCCGAAACAACCGCTACCTCGTGAACCCAGCAGCACAGCTCTCGCATCAACTTGAAGCCGGCCACTCACTCGGCGAACTCCTCGCACTGCTTGACGTCTAGCAAGTGACGGTGTCGAACGAGAGGCAGTCAATGGTCTTGCCCGAACGGTATCGGCCACAAGTCCTTCCCTCTGAGCGACTGCTCGAATCAGGAAAAGCCATCCCAGCGATTCGAAGTGATCTTCGTCGCATTCCAAATGGGCGAAATGCACTCTCGGTGCTCATGGTCTATGTGTGGAGCGCAGCCATTGCCATGAGTGCTGTTGCTCTTTCCACCTGGTGGTCATGGCTCATTGGTTTTTTGCTTATGGGACCCATGCATGCTCGTTTCGCCATCCTCATGCACGAAGCCGCTCACAAGCTCTTGTTCAGTCATCAAAAAACGAATGACCTTGTTGGCAAGTGGCTGATTGCCGCCCCAGCATTTGTGCCCATTTCCCTCTACCGGCGAAGCCATTTTGCCCATCACAAGCAAGAGTTCGGTCCACAAGAACCAGACCTTGCCTTCTATGAGGGCTACCCAACGACGAGAGCAGCGCTTCGTCGACGCCTCTTCAGAGATGCCATTGGCATCTCGGGTTGGAAAAACTTCACCCCACTGTTTCGTGCGCTGAAGACCAGTCCGGGTCGAAGTATTGCTCTTCCGATACTTCTCGTGCAGATGGCACTGTTCTTCGGATTTTGGGCTGCCACAGGATCGCCGTGGTCTTACGTTGCTTTTTGGCTCCTGCCGTGGCTCACCCAGTGGCGCGTGCTCAATCGACTGCGAGCAATTGCTGAACACGGTGGGCTGATCGCGAGCAGCGATCGTCGAGCGACAACCCACGACGTTGCCCAGCACCTCATTGCCCGGTTCTGGTTCGTTCCCTACAACACAGGTTGGCATCTCGCCCACCATGTCGACATGGGTATTCCTTTCCGGAATCTTCCTCGCTACTACAAGGAATTGCAGGCCGCCGGATATGTGACGAGTTCGCTCACCTACCCGTCGTATCTCGCTCTTTGGCGGGCTGAGACCTCAGCAAGCCAAGAGCCAAAAAGCAACGAATTCCCTCGAACAAACTCGAAGAAGAAATGAGCACTCCATGGCACGACTCCTCATCACTGGTGCTTCAAGTGGCATTGGTGAAGCCGCAGCCTTAACTTTTGCTTCGACGTTTGACGTCACGGCAACGGTCCGCACCGATGCTGCTCGAGACGCGTTAGAACAACTCGCACGTGAGGCCGGCGTCACGTTGTCAGTTGAGCTGGTCGATGTCACTGACCAAGGCGGCGTCTCTGCCCTCGTTCAGCGACTCGAAGATCAAGGCGGCATTGACGTGCTTGTCCACAACGCTGGCATGGGCTACGTCGGAACTCTTGAGCAACTGAGTGAGGAACTGCTCCGTGAGGCCATGGAAGTGAACTTCTTTGCTGCTGCCCACACCATCAAGTCGGTGTTGTCGGGCATGCGTCAGCGCGGCTGTGGCCACATCATTGCCGTCTCATCAGTTGGTGGAGCCGTTGGCCAACCCTTCAACGATGCCTACTGCGCAGCAAAGTTTGCCTTGGAAGGTTTGCTCGAAAGTCTGGCCCCTGTCGCACAAGGCGTTGGCGTTTCAATTTCACTGGTCGAACCAGGACCAGTTGCCACCAACTTCATTGCCAACCTGCAAGGCCTGAGTGAGGTCTTCTCCAGCGATCCTCAAGACCCTTATGCCTCGGCCAAGGCAAATTACTTAGCGCGGCTCAGCACGCCAGAACGCATGAGTGGGATGCAGACCTCAAGCGACATCGCTGCAGTTCTTGCTGAAATCGTTGCTGCCAAGTCTCCAGTACTTCGCTACCAAACAAGTGAGTGGTCGACGGAGTTCGTCGCGACGAAGATGAGTGACCTCAGCGGCGCAGCAACACTCGCCATGACCAGCAGTTGGGTGAAGGACTGAGTGTTCAGTGCGCCGTCATCCCGCCATCGGCGGGAACAAGTGCTCCAGTCATTGCTCCTGAGGCTTCACTAGCGAGGAAACAAATCACCGATGCCACTTGCGAAGGCTCCAACAGTTTTCCGGTCAAGTGGTGCTCGGCAAAGGCTTCAACATCTTCCAAGCCATAAAACGAAGCACACGCTTGCAAGAGTTTGGTTCGCGTTGAACCAGGCAACACTGCATTCGCCGTGACGCCACTCCCCCCAAGATCGGCGGCCAGACTCTTCACGTAGCCAGCCACTGCGTGCTTGGACGCTGCATAGGCAGCCAACTTGTCATGACCCTTTACCGCAGCAGATGACGCAATAGCAATGAAACGAGCGTTGCGAGGTTCGCTGTTGGCAAGGAGTGCCGGGATGGCGGCTTGGGCACTTCGATGTACTCCAAGAACGTTCACGTCAAAGTTGACGTTGAACTGCTCAGTGTCGTGTTCCCAGGCTGCATGGCCCCCGGTGGCGACGCCTGCTGCGGCAACCACGACATCGAGTCGACCAAAGCGATCCTTGGCCATGGCAACCGCTTCATGTTGGTCAGCGAGGCTTCGCACATCGCCCACCAGCGTCGCCACACTGTCGCCAAACGCTTCACGCAGTGCTGCCAGATCCTCTTCTGTGCTCAGCGAATAACTGAGACCAGCAATCGTGCCCGGACAATCAAGGACAACAACGCCGTAGCCAAGGCCGACAAGTTGAGCCACCGTTGCCGCTCCGATTCCACGAGCACCTCCGGTGACGAGTGCCACTCGAGTTGTCACGATGCTTCCCCCAACCACTTGCGTGCGTGCGCCACCAGCCTGCCACTCATCTGAGCAAAGAGTTGCTCTCCTTCTGGGGCTGAGGCTCCCGTTGGGTCCCCAAGTACCCCATTTGGTGAAACGGCTGCAGTGCCACCTTGCTCGATCGCCGGCAACAGTTCAGACAGTGGCCGGACATTTCCCATAACGAACGGAGGCACGACGAGGTGAGGCGCCAAGTGCAACAAGAGCGAGGTTTCAGTCCGGCCGGCATGGACGTCGCCACCTTGCACACCGGAAAAGAATGCTCCAACTCGGTCGCCTTCTGAAGTTGAGAGTGAAATGGCGCGCTGAACCGCCTCCAAATTCCCACCGTGGCCCGAGATGAAGTAGACGGCCCGACACGAGTCTCGAGCAGACCGGACAAGTTCGACCAGCACTGCGCTCAGCACTTCAGTGCCAATCGACAAAGTCCCAGCAAATCCTGCATGTTCTCCTGAGGCGCCAACGCAAAGCGTTGGACCAAAGGAAAACCGAACGTCGTTCTCGCACAATTTCTGCACGAGGGCTTCAGCCACAATGGTGTCAGTTGATAGCGGAAGATGCGGTCCGTGTTGTTCGGTTGAGCCAAGCGCCACCACGAGCACCGTGTTTCGGTCAACGCTTTGGGCCGTCTCATCGGCGAAACGGCGGAGCGTCACTTCAGTGTGATGCAACACTCACGCGAACTGGCTTTGAGTGATCGCCAAGTGGCCGAGGAATGATGGCGACCTTTTGCGCCTTGAGTGCAGCTTCACCATGACCGAGCACACACTCTGGGTCCGGCCCATCAAGGGGAAGTCCTGTGAAGAACTTGGCTGCCATGCAGCCGCCCTGGCAGGCGTCGTAGCTGCCGCACGATGTGCACGCACCTGCACTTCCTGGCTCACGGAGCTCCCTGAAGAGTTCCGACTCGCGCCACACTGCAGCAAAGCCACCTTCGTTGCGCACATTGCCAGCCAAGAACTCATCGTGAATGACAAAGGGGCAGGCGTAGACATCGCCAATGGGGTCAATGAGGCAAACAACCCGGCCAGCACCGCACAGGTTGAGGCCATCAATCGGATCGCCAAGAGCGTTCAAGTGGAAAAACGAGTCACCAGTCAACGTCTGTGGGTGATCGAGCAACCAGGTATACAGATCACGCTGCTGCTGCGCAGTGGGGTGAAGTTCATCCCAGACATCAACACCACGACCCGACGGGCGAAGTCTCGTGAGTCGCAGTTGTGCCCCGTAGTGATCAGCGAGCGCTTGGAACGCGTCGAGTTGGGCTGCGTTGTGACGCGTGACAACGACCGAGATTTTGAACTCACCGAATTTTGCCGCCATGAGGTGCTCCATGGCCGCAAGTGCAGCGGCGTAGGAGCCTTCACCACGGACGTGATCATTCGTGGTCGCGTCAGCACCATCAAGGCTGATCTGGATGTCCAAGTAGCCAAGGCCAGCCAAGTACTCGGCATTGTCCGCCGTGATGCGCGTGCCATTGGTCGAAAACTTCACGCCAACGTTCTTCTCAGTTGCGTATTCCAAGAGCTCAAAGAAGTCAGTGCGCACCATTGGCTCACCGCCACCGATGTTGACGTAGAAGATCTGCATCTCAACCATCTCGTCTATGATTCGCTTGGCTTCTGCTGTTGACAGTTCACGAGGGTCACGGCGGCCCGAGGAGCTGAGGCAGTGCACACAAGCCAAATTGCAGGCGTAGGTGAGTTCCCAGGTCAAACAAATGGGCGCATCGAGGCCGAGTTTGAATCGGTCTCGTAAGGATGGTTCAGGAGACAACGAGCACCTCTGAGAGAGCAAGTCGGGCAAGTGCCGCGACGTAGGACTGTTGGTTGTTCGGCGCAATCGTTGCAGCAATCGCAGCACTGGCCGATTCATAGTTGGCGAGATCTTGCACGAGTTGTACGAGATCTTTGGACTTCAAGAACACCAAGCGGCGATTGCCGTAGTGGTAAGCCAAGGCGCCAAATTGTTCTGGTCGGATCGCAACATCAGGCGACAACTTCCAGTTCAGGGTCGCGTCAAAATCTTGATGCGACTGCGATCCATTGAGTGGCACGGTCTAGTAGACCCCGCACATCCCGTCGATCGAGACCTCCTCAACGAGCAAGTCTTCAACCTCAAGTTCTTCAGCATCGGCGTTCACTACTTCGACTGCGGTCTCGTTGTCCATGAGTGCCTCACTTTCTGTGGCCAAAGGTTACCGCGACCGGGCTTGGCTTCCGCTCGCTTCCTTCGCTAGCGAAAATGGCTGAAGCAAGACCGAGTGCTTCAGGTGCATGGGTCACCCATTGGCGACTCAGATGAGTCACCGTCGATAGTCAAAACGCCTGAAGGTGAAGTCGTTCGACGCTTAACTGGACCGCAGGCAAGATCAACGGCTCGGATCACGGGGGACACTTTTGTCTTGTGGAATCTCCTTCGCGCTCCGAGCATCGTTTTCGCTGTTCAGCAAAGATGTGGGGCAATCACCATCCTTCGGTGACCAAGAAGTCGCTCTGCGCGCGAGACTCAACGCTATGGACCACGACCTCGATGTCCTTCGTCACGAACAACCCCCACGTGAAGGGCAACTCGCAGAGGGAAGCGTCGTTCGCCTCCTGCCTTTGGTGACCTTTGCCGACGACGGCGCACTGGTTCTCGGTGGTTCACCGTTCACCATGCTGGTGATCAACGAAGCAGTGAAACGCCGACTCGAGCGGTGGAGACAACCAACCACGCTCTCAGCCAACATTGGCGAAGCAGCACTCGCTCGGCGACTTGAGCAATCAGGATTTGTCGCCATTGAGCGGATTGAGACTTCTCCCGAAGCCTTGGCATCGATCACGATCGTGATTCCAACTCATGGACGCGTGGACGAGGTCGCCTCACTGCTTGGTGAGTTGCATGGCGAGGACATCATTGTGGTCGATGACGGCACCGAGTTGTCTGGTGCACTTGAACTCGAAGCAGCGTGCCATCTCCATGGTGCTCGCTACGTCCGCCATGACGAAGCAAAGGGCCCAGCAGCAGCAAGGAACTCTGGAGCCGCACTCGCAACTCGGGAGGTTGTCTGCTTCATTGACTCCGACCTCACTGTGCCCAAGGGTTGGAAAACAACATTGCTTTCCCATTTTGTTGATCCAAGTGTTGGAGCCGTGGCTCCGCGAATTGGCGTCGTTGCAGAGTCTCGTCGTCTCAGCCGCTACGAACAGTTCTCTTCGCCACTTGATCTTGGACCGGTTGGTGGCAGTGTTCGACCAATGACTCGGCTGTCGTATGTGCCAAGTGCAATGCTGCTCGTCCGTCAATCCTTGGCGGCGAGATTTGATGAAGCGCTCCATATTGGCGAAGACGTTGACTTCATCTGGTCACTGGTCGAATCTGGCTGGACCGTTCGATACGTCCCAAGTGTCGAGGCGCTCCACCCCACTCGGCCAACGGTTGCCACTTGGCTGCAGCAACGCCTCACCTATGGGAGAAGTGCTGGTCCGCTCGCCGTTCGACACCCTCGTGCCTTAACGCCTCTTTCGACCTCAGGCTGGACGGCCGCATTTTGGCTTGGCGTCTTGGTCGGGCTCCCAGTTGTTTGCGTGAGCTCACTTGCCATGGCGACAGCGCTCCTTTCCCGTCGGTTAACCGGAAGGACGGAAACTCCTCGAAAGCTCGCCTTCAAAACGGTGGTGAAGGGATCAGTTGCAGCCGGTCCTCCACTGCTTCGTCAGGTTTTTCGCACCTACGGAGTGCCGCTTACCGCAGGAGCAATGTTGTTCAAAAGTTTTCGGCGACCAGTGGTGCTGCTCATCGTGATTGCTTCGCTTCCAAGGTGGTGGAAGCAGCGCCAAGACCTTGACCCAGTTTCGGTCATAGGTCTTCAAGTGGCTGAAGACCTTGCCTACGGCGCAGGAGTCTTGACTGGATCACTCGACGCGAAAACGAGGGGCGCAGTGCGCCCCTCGTTCACGTGGTTTCGTTCTTCGCTCAAGAACAACGCTTGAGGAGTTCGGTTAGAACTTGACGACGCCTCGGACGTTCTTGCCCGACTCCAGGTCGTCGTAGCCCTTTTGGACTTCTTCAATGGAGTACTCGTTGGTGATGACCGAGTCGATTTCGAGCAAGCCCTTTTCGTACAGGCGAAGCAAGTTCGGGATCTGGAAACGTGGGTTCTGTGAACCAAACACGGTGCCAAGCACGGACTGGTTGAACATGGCCAAGCTGAACAGGGACAGGTCGACTTGGCTCTCGAACCATGGAGCAATGGCGGTGACGACAATGCGGCCACCTTTTGCCGTGATGGAGCGAGCTTGCTCAATCATGTCTCCGTGCAACACGCCTGGAGTCAGTACGACCACGTCACACTGGCGACCAAAAGTGAGGTCAGGAAGGATGTTGAACGCGGCATCGAGAATCGACGTTGCCCCGTGGGTGGCGCCAATCTTCATGGCTCGGTCGACCTTTGATTGCAGAAGGTCAATAGCGACAACGCCACGAGCGCCAGCAATGCGAGCGCCTTGAATCGCACCGGAGCCAACACCACCACAGCCAATGACGGCAACGACTTCGCCAGGCTTGACGTCTGCACGGTCAACAACTGAACCAAAGCCAGTTGAGATGCCGCACGAGATGAGCGCTGCAGCACGAAGGTCCTGCCATGGCTCAATCTTCACCAGGCTGTACTCAGACACGACGATGTACTCAGAGAAGGTGCCAAGTTGCGCCATGCGGTTGGCGTTCTTGCCATCAATGTGGTGGCGCCAGGTCCCATCAAAGCTTGGACCAGCGAGTGTTCCCGCCGACATGTCACACAGATACTGCTTGCCACTTGCACAGGGCTGGCAGCGACCACATGACGGCACAAAAGAGACGGCAACCTTGTCGCCAGGGGCAAACTCGGTCACGCCTGCGCCAACGGATTCAACAATGCCGGAGCCTTCGTGGCCACCAACAAGCGGGAACATCGAGTCGACGCCGAAGTAAGGAAGCACCTCTGGTGGCTGGCTGATGTCACCAGTGCGAACGTGCTCGTCTGAGTGACACATCCCGGCATAGGCCATCTTGACCTTGACTTCACCAGGGTTTGGCTCGTCAATGTCGAGGTCAATCGTCGTCCATGGCTCGTTGAGGCCAAAGACTGCTGCTGCGCGTACCTTCATGTTGTCCCCCTGCGTAGAAGTGCACCTGCGTCATACAGGAGCAGGCTCACAACCTGAGCCCTTTTGCACACTATCGCTCAGCAATGGGCCAAGTTGGAAATCGCCTACATCTGCGCCGGTGCGGCGATACCTAAGAGTTCAAGGCCTTGAGCCAAGGTGGCTTGAGTCAAGCGACACAGACGAAGCCGACTCTTCACCGTTGCTTCATTTCCTGCACTGAGTACGGGGCAGTTTTCGTAAAAGGTCGTGAACCCTTGGGCGAGTTCAAACAGGTACGTGCAGAGTTTCGAGGGCTGATAGTCCTCAAGTGTTGTTGCTAGTGCTTCGGGGAAACTGAGCAACAACATGGAAAGAGCCCGCTCGGCCTCGTGATGAAAGACCACTGGGCCGTCGACGAGACCCTGGTCGGTGGCCTTTTTGAAGATGGAGCTAATGCGAGCATGGGCGTATTGCAAATATGGCCCAGTGTTGCCTCGGTCGGCCAACATGCGGTCGTAGTCAAAGACGTAGTCCTTGATGCGCTCCGTCGACAGGTCGGCATATTTAATCGAGCCAATCGAAACTTGGGTCGCTCGAAGGGCAATCTCCTCGTCACTCAGGTGCGGGCTGCGCTCACGAAGTGCTGCGGTTGCTCTCGTCATTGCTTCATCTAAAACATCGACCAGCTTGACCACGCCACCGGCGCGAGTCTTGAACTTCTTGCGATCAGAACCGAGCATGTTGCCAAAGCCAACGTGCTCAGCCTTCACGGTCTCGGGAAGCCAGCCAGCCATTCGAGCAACGGCAAAGCACATCTCTAAGTGCTGGTGCTGGTCAGCGCCAACGACGTACAGCAGGAGGTCGCCATGAAGGCGGCCCACGCGGTCGCGAACACAGGCAAGGTCCGTTGCGGCATAACCAAAGCCGCCATCAGACTTCTGCACGATGAGCGGCAGGGGCTCATTGTCTCGATTGGTGAAGCCTTCGGGGAAGACACACGCCGCGCCATCGCTTCTCGTCATGACACCAGCAGTGTCCAAGTCCTTCACCACATCGCTCAGCAGATCGTTATACGCGCTCTCCCCCATGACGTCACCAGGGGTGAGCAGCACATGGAGTCGCTCGTAAACGGTCGAGAAGTAGGCAACAGACTGGTCAACGAGTAGTCGCCAAAGCCGGAGCGTTTCTGCGTCGCCACCTTGAAGCGCAACGACTCGAGCACGGCTGCGGTCTTGGAACTCCTCGCTCGCATCAAACGATTGTCGAGCCGCTCGGTAGAAGCCGTCTAAGTCACCAACCGATAGCGCTTCAACACCTTCAGTCTCGCCAACGTCGACCAAGTGCTCAATCAACATGCCAAACGGCGTGCCCCAGTCACCGAGGTGATTTTCCCGAATGACGTCATACCCAACAAAAGAGCAGATCCGAGCCAACGCATCGCCAATGACCGT
>CANGPX010000030.1 GCA_947456095.1 Acidimicrobiaceae bacterium | reverse complement strand
GCTTCCAAGGTCGCGAGGCGCCGAGCTGGAACCTTGTCAGGGGCAAGTCGGTGTGCTTCGAGATCAGGTCGAAGCGACTCAATCATCATCCCTTGACTGGCGCTCACTCGACGAAGCGTTGCCAGTTCCTCATCATTGATTGCTCCGGCATTGGCATGGGGGAGCAGTCCAGTTTCTTTCAACACCACTTCACACATTGCTGCGAGATATTCAACAGTTGAGCCGTAGCCGTGATCATTCAGCCAAGTCTGTGCAACTTCGTAACGATCTTCTTGCGCCTCGCCAAGGGTAAACAATGCCTCAGCGCATCCAGCCGCCGCTCCAGCTGATGCAATGGAAAGGACTTGTTCGGGTGAAAGGTAGGGCGACAGAAGTTTCGCTGGTGCCTTGGCAAACGTGCAGTAGCCACATCGATCGCGGCACAACATGGTGAGGGGAATAAAAACCTTTGGTGAATACGTTGTTCGGAGTCCAAAGGCACTCATTCGACGAGTACGGGCGGCAAGGAGGACTTCATCAAGCGGAGCATGGAGGAAGGCAGTTGCTTGTTCTCGCGTGAGCAACATCGATTGTTCGTCCATGTTGGTCAACTCCTGAGAAGCATTGTAAGGGCGGCAATGTCGGAAATAACCACTCGAATAACAGTACGCCCCCGAGCAACAAGGGCGTCATGATCTCCATCGGCTTGTGCCGCGAGGAAATCGTTGAAGGTGAACACTTGCTCGGGAATGGCAACTTCTGGCGAAGACTCAGCCAAGACTTGCAAGGCCACGACCGAAGACGGTCCGCCTTTGTGCAGTTGGCCAGTTGAGTGGAGATATCTCGGGCCGAAACCCGACGTCACGGCAACGGGCGAATAGTTGCTCGCAAGGAGTTCACGAAGGTCGTCGAGCGCTGCTTCTTGCTCAAGTGGGAAGTACGCCTGCACGGTCAAATACGAGCCTCGATGCAAAACCGAGCGAAGCCAGGCCTTCAGTTCCGTCAGCGGCAGGGTTGATATTGGTGCGTGAGAGGTTCCATTAAGCCGATCGAGTGTGCGTGATTTTGCCTCGGCAACATTTGGTTCGTTGAACGGGTCCACGAACAAGACAGATCCACAGATGGCAATGGAAATTTGGAGTCCGTAGAACGCTTGAGCGAGATCTGCCACATCATCAAAGGGAAGCGAGAGTACGAATCGGTCTGGTGCACTCGGGGCGCCCTTCGTGGGAACGGGAATACATCCGGTGCCATCTTTTCCCGTCGACTCAGCAATGAGCTGTTCTGCCCACAAGCCAAAGCGCGGCACATCTGGATGCGAGGTAATGAAGAGCTTGTCTTGACCGCGAAGAACTGACAGACCAAGGTTTTCACCAAGTTCAGCAGCTTCGCTGAGATCGGTGGCGAGTGCAGCGGTGCACAGCTGCTTGACGTCGTAACCAAGAAGAGCAGCAGGGACCATTCCGAAATAACTAAACATCGAAAAGCGTCCGCCAATATCGGCTGGGTTCTCGAAAATCCTGGCAACGCCGAGATCTTGACCTCGCCGAGCAAGCGGGCTGTGCTCATCGGTGATGAGGACGAAACGACTCGGGTCACCAATGGTGTTGAGCGCGTAGGTAAACAACACTTCGGTTTCCAACGTGGTGCCAGATTTCGAAGACACAATGACGAGAGCATCAGTGAAGTCAAGGTCAGCAATGGTGATTGACGAAGTCGTATCAATCACCGTCAACGACCGTCGACCGTCAGTGAATTTTCCGCCTCGCCCATCTCGACCCGACAACACCAAAGGGCCGAGCGCAGATCCGCCCATACCGAGCAAGATGATGCGTTTGTGGACAACGCCATCAGCCCAGACTTGAAGTTCGTCAGCGCGCTGAAGACACCACTGTGGTGAATCAATCCAACCAAGCCGACTCGGGGCGACCGATCCTTCGGGCCACAACGTGAAGTCTCGACGCTTGAGACGCCCAAGGAGCGAGTCAGCTGTTCTCGTCATTACAAAGAAGCTGCTTTCGTTTCGAGTTCAACGAGGAGTTCATCAAAACTCTGTGCAAACGAAGCAAGTCCATCTCGCTCAAGCGTGGCGGCAACATCACCAAGAGAGATGTTGAACGAGGCAAGATCATTGAGTTGCTGTTGGGCGGCTTCAGGGTCAAGGTCAATGGTCCTTGCCACAGTGCCATGGTCAGCAAAGGCTTCGAGCGTTGCGTCGGGAAGCGTATTTACCGTCTCGGGTCCAATCAGGCTGTCGACATAGAGCAAATCAGGATACGACGGGTCCTTGGTAGACGTCGAAGCCCAAAGCGGTCGTTGTACCTGAGCACCAGCTTGGTGCAGCCGTTCCCAGCGTGGACCATGAAAGGCAGTGGTGAAGTGCTGGTACACCACTTGAGCTTGGGCAACAGCGGCCTTACCTCGAGCAGCCAAGGCAGCAGGAGTTGCGTTGGCACTGAGTAACGCATCAATTGAACTGTCCACTCGGCTCACGAAAAATGACGCCACGCCGGCGACGGACGACAAATCCTTGACGCCCGAAGCAAGTCGATCCTCAAGTCCTGACAAATAGGCCTCAACAACTCCGTCGTAGCGATCAATGGAGAACAACAACGTGACGTTGATGGAGAGCCCATCTGCGACAAGTTGGCGCAGCGCAATCAGTCCAGCCTCGGTGCCGGGAACTTTGACCATAAGGTTCGGCCCCTCAATCCGAGAACGGAGCTTGCGGGCGGCATCAATCGTTCCAGCAGCATCGTGCGCCAGGCTCGGAGCGACTTCGACCGAAACATATCCGTCTGTGCCGTTTGAATTCGTAAACACCGGCAGCAGCACGTCCATCGCACCAGCAATGTCGGTGGCAACAAGCTCCCAGTAAGCCTCAGAAGGGGACATTTTCGTCATAAGCAAGCGAAATTGCTCGTCGTAGCGAGTTGATCCAGAGATGGCCTTGGCAAAGATTGTGGGGTTCGACGTCACGCCCCTTACGCCCCGCTTGACCAGTGAAGCGAGTTGACCGTCTTCAATCCAGTCACGACGCAGGTTGTCGAGCCAAGGGCTTTGCCCACCCTCGTTGTATAAATCGTTGAGCAGCGTCACTGTTTGCCTCCAAGCGTGGCCAATGCCTGGTCAACAATGGCTTGAGCGGTAATACCGAGTGCAGTGAATACTTCTGGCGCTGGTGCTGAAAGACCAAATCGATCGATGCCAATTGACACATCAGCAACTGCTGACCAACCAAATGTAGAGCCTGCTTCAACCGAAATCGAAGGGAGAGAGCGAGGAACCACACTGTCTCGATAGGACTTGCTTGCAGCCAAGAAGCGACCAAGTGACGGCATCGAGACGACTCGAGCGGCCACGTTTACTTCGCTCAAGGCTTGAGCTGCCTCAACGCACAGTGAGACCTCGGAGCCCGTTCCAATCAGGGTTACTTGAGGATGTTCAATCTCTGGGTTGAGTACGTAACCACCAAGTTCCACGCCGTCGACGTTTGTTCCCGAAAGAACAGGCAAGTTCTGCCGCGAAAGGCACAAGGCGACAGGGCCAGGTGCTTCAACAGCCAAAGCCCAAGCGCCAGCAGTTTCTGTGGCATCAGCTGGTCGAAACAATTCGAGCTGGGGCATGGCGCGCAGTGACGCAAGATGCTCAATAGGCTGATGCGTCGGTCCATCTTCGCCAACACCAATGGAGTCGTGGGTGAATGAGTAGATCACGTGGGCGCCAGAAAGCGCTGCGAGCCGGATTGCCGGTCGAAGGTAATCAGAAAAGACGAAGAATGTTCCGCCAATGGGCAAGAAGCCCCCGTGGATTGCGAGTCCATTCATGACTGCACCCATGGCATGTTCACGAATGCCAAAGTAGATTTGCGTTCCATCGCCATGAGTGTCGTCGAGCACCGTTGCGCCAGCAAGGGCAACCCCGGTGTTTTCAGTCAGGTCAGCTGATCCAGCGAGTAACTGGGGGAGGGCTGATGCGGTTGCGTTCAGGCAAGTCTTCAGTGCATTGCGGGTCGCAACCTGGGTGCCGACTTCAAAGACCGGCAACTGTGAGCGCACCTTTTGTCCGCTGAGACCACCGAGTTGCTGTGAAAATGCTGCACCTTGCGGACTCAACACCAAACGTTCTTTCCACGCTTGGTGCTGGGCAACTCTGGCGCTGAGGGCCTGTTGGTAGCCGTCGAGCACGCCAGGAAGGACAGTAAATGCGGCCTGTGGGTCAAGTCCAATGATTTGCTTTGTTGCGGCAATGTCATCGCCCAGAACGGCAAGGCCATGCGCTTCTTTCTTGTCGGTCCACGCAGGAGAAGGAAACCCACAATGCGTCTCAAGAACAATGAGCGTTGGACGAGTCGTTTCTGACTTCGCTTCGAGGAGAACGCGCTCTAATGCGTCGCAGTCCTCACCAATCTGGCCAGCTTGAATGACGTGCCAGCCATAGCTTTCGAAGCGCTTGGCTTCGGCGACTGAGCTCGAGAGATCTGTCTTGCCATCAATGGTGATTTTGTTGTCGTCGTAGATGACCACGAGATTGCCGAGACCTTGGTGTCCGGCGAACGCCGCCGCCTCATGACTGATGCCCTCTTGGAGGCAACCGTCACCGGCTACGACATAGGTCATGTGCTCACACAGCTCTTCACCAAAGTGCGTCCGAAGCCAGCGTTCTGCCATTGCCAGGCCAACACCATTGGCGAGTCCTTGACCAAGTGGACCAGTCGTGACCTCAACTCCAGCGGTGTGGCCAACTTCGGGGTGGCCCGGGGTGAGCGACCCAAGTTGACGGAACGACCGAAGGTCATCAAGCGAAACCCCTTGTCCAGCGAGGTGCAAGACGGAATACAAAAGAATCGAAGCATGGCCAGCCGACAGAACAAAGCGATCTCGATCAGGCCAGAGTGAATCGTTTGGATCAAACTTCAGCACCCGTGAGTACAACGTGTGCACGAGAGGTGCCAGCGCCATGGCCGTGCCTTGATGGCCGGACTTTGCTTTCGCCGGGGCATCCATTGATAGCCCACGAATGGTCGCGATTGCGTCTTGATCGAACTGCTTGGTCTCGTTGGCCACCAGGTTCCTTCCCTCGCCGTCAACACCCTAGTAAGTACGGCGTGGCCACGGGGTCGAACTATCGTCGAAGTATGGCGCAACGTCGAGCAATCCAAGTGCCCCCAAATTGTGACCTCACCCTTGGGATGAGGTGCATTGACAAGTCGACACCGGGTCTGTCGATATGGGAAATGGTGGCGGGCGAAGAATTCGCCAATCCGGCAGGCATCTTGCAGGGTGGCATTCTCGGAGCTTTTGCTGATTCAGCCATGGGGGCTGCTGCGGTGACCTTTGCCAGCGGGCGAAAGGTCTTCGTCGCCAACGCTGAAATGAAGGTCAGCTTCCTTGGAGCAGTCAAGATCGGCGAGGTCTTGACTTGCACCGCCCAAGTTGTCAGTGGAGGCTCTCGCGTTGCTTTCGTCGAGAGTTCAATTCTGACCAACGAAGACCGCTTGGTTGGCCGGACCTCATCGACCTACTTGTACCGAGATCGAAACTAGGCTGACGTGCACAACAGAGAGGGAGGTGAATGGTGAGTTTGCTCGGAGCTGCAGTAAAAGCCGCTACTCGACGCCTTCGTGACTCGGGTTCTGACTCTATTCAGTTGGTTGTTGACTACGTCAAACAAGAAACTGTTGATCCCATCAAGGCGCTGGGGAAATTTCTTGCCTATGGAACTGTGGGCGCATTTTCCATGGGTCTCGGTGTGCTGTTCCTTTTGATCGCAACACTCCGGGCGCTCCAAGAAGAGACGACGATCTTCCACGGCAACTTGTCGTGGCTTCCCTATTTCATTGTGTTGATCGTTGCCCTTGGCGTCTTAACGCTCGGCGTATGGCTCGTGACTGCTGGCCCAGCCCGCCCGAGAAAGCGCGAAAACAACAACAGTGAGGTCAAGTGATGGGTGCGACAAAACCGCAACAACCGATTTCGAGAGATGATCTTGAGCGTTCATTCAAAGAAGTCCTCGGCCAAAGCGAAGACACCGTAAAGGACTTTCTTCCGCCAGTGGTTGTTGGCACCGGCGTTGCTGTGGGATTCGGTGCAGTCGTGATCTACTTGCTCGGACGCCGTCGTGGACGCCGTCGATCGTCAGTGGTTGAGGTGCGCCGAATTTGATCGTCCTCAAACCGCTGATCTTGTGGTTGATCAAGTTCTGCCTCAAACGAGGAATTTCCGGACGCAAAGTCGCTTGGCTCGCGCTCGCCCTGTTTGGTGGCATCCTCCGCCACTTTCTTGAACAAGATCGTGCCAGCCTCACCAAACTCTCGGTCAAGCCAGGCGAGCGCTACAGCGTCGCTGTTGATCGACCTCAAGTACGCAAGAAGCGGAGACAGAAGAAGTGACGAGCCCAGAGAAACGATCCGCCAGCATTTTGCGAGACGGAGAACGAGTGCTCCTCGTTGACTCCAAGGATCGTCGGTATCTTGTGACGCTCGTTGCCGGTAAGCAATTTCATACCCACAGTGGCATCTTGGATCACGATGACATCATTGGAGCGGTAGAAGGTTCGAAGATACCGGGGAGTACAGGGCGCGCTTTTCTCGTCCTGCGACCAACATTGACCGACGTGGTGTTGAAGATGCCTCGTGGAGCACAGGTGATCTACCCAAAGGATTTGGGGGCGATTCTCATTGCCGCTGACTTGGCTCCTGGTCAACGGGTGCTGGAAGCCGGTGTGGGATCAGGAGCGCTTTCCATAGCTGCCCTGCGGGCTGGAGTCTCCATTATTGGCTATGAGATTCGAGAGGACTTTGCTGAAGTGGCAAAGTCCAATGTGCATGCAATGCTTGGAACGGACGTCCCTTACGAAGTCCATGTGCGTGACGTCACTCAAGGAATTGATGAACGCGACCTTGATCGAATCCTTCTTGATATGCCCGAGCCCGATAAAGTGGTTCCCCATGCAGCAGTAGCGCTTCGTCCTGGCGGGATCTTCATGGCCTACTTGCCAACGATCAACCAAACTGCTCTCGTGCGTGAAGCACTAGATGCCTATGGCTTTGGAATGGCTGAGACCGTCGAAATTCTCCGGCGCACTTGGCATATTGAAGGAAGAAGTATTCGACCCGACCACCGCATGGTCGCCCATACGGGCTTTTTGACCTTTGCCCGTCGCCTCGTGGTTGATGATGATTTTGTTCCTCGCTTTGGCCAACGAGCAGAATTCTCTTCGCTCGAAGCGGTCGTCCACGGTGCGTGAACGAAGAAAATGCTGAGATTCTCCAACGAATGAATGAGTATTCATTCGTCCCTCAGGGTTGAGCGTCGTACGCTGCACTCAAACAAAAGGGGAACGCCATGAACAAGTTGAGATTGGCAGCAAAAGTCTTTGCTCCATTGGCGTTGGTTGGATCATCGGTTGCCTACATTGGCACCTCAGTAAGTTCAGGAAGTACTCCGCCACAGTTTGGAACGCTGTCGAACTTCGACGTATTCAACGACACGGGTGAAGTCGCCCACGGATTCGAAATTGAACTTGATGGCATCAACCCATCTGAAGTCACCTACCAATTCGGTGCACCCTATGAGCGATACGGGAATCCAACGGTGTCGGCTTTTTCGGGTGGCACGTTGGTGACCTATGCCAGTTCTTATGACCAATCTTCGTCAAAGTGGGCAGTAGGGACGCCCCTGGCGCCTTCGGTGATTACAGCGACCATGGGTCACCAATGTTGGACCGGTGGCTCGCCGTCATATCCAACAGCAGGTTGTGAGCATTTTGGTCTCGGTCTGAGTGGCACACCGACGAACGTCATCTACAACTGGCTCGTGGCCTCTAAAACCTCTCCTGGGTCATTGCAACACGCAACCGGGGGAGGAGTCCAAATTGCAGCACCACAGTGGAATGTTCAGCCCGCTCCTGTGCCTGCGGTGAATCCAAAGCCGGTGGTGAAGGTTGTCCTGCCAGCTCCACAAGAGCCAGGAGATCCGCGACTCGGTGATGCAACCTGGGTCAAGGTCTACGTCAGCGAAGCTCCGTCAAAAGCTGATCTTGGCCATCTCCTCACCGGCGATAAGGCAGAACCGAATCAGATTGAGACCGAGTGGATGATCCTTCAAGGAGGAAACGGCGGAGGACTTCCAGCTGACCTCGCTGACGAGGTGCAGTTGAAAGCTTCAGACAATTCCATTTCTCGTCGCTATGAGTTTTACGCCTACACCGGTGCATACGATCCAGAAAACCACGAGGCGCTTCCGATCAATGATTCAAAGCCAGCGGAAACCGACGTTGGCTCGCTCATTGGCAATCAGATGGTTGCGCTCAACCTTGCTGGCGGACCAAAGGCCGACACGACAGTGCCAACGGCGCAATTTACGTTCAAAGCTCCAACATCAACGAAACTGAAGACCCTCAAGTTGACCTTCACGGCAAAGGACCCAGACTCAAAGGTCTTCACCTACTACTGCTCGGTCGATGGAGCAATCCCGGCAAAATGCGCTACCGGCAAGACGCTCGTGAATTTGAAGGTTGGGGTGCATACGGTGCGGCTGTACGCAGCAGATCAAGCCAACAACGCATCGAAACCCGCGTCCATTCGCTGGACGGTTCTCAAGTAGTCGCGGACGACAACACATGAAGCAAGGGCCGCACCCGAAAGTGCGGCCCTTGTTCTTTCAAACATCTCTTCGCCGACAAGCGTGAGTGTCGTTCAATCCAATGCTCTCAACTTGAGGTCGAGAGTCTCGCGTCAGCGTTCTTTCACAGAACGCTTTCACGCATTGGTTAGTCGCGCTCGATGAAGATGCACTCACCGGGGCACTCTTCGGATGCTTCAACGGTGGCGTCTTCCAAATCGCTTGGAACTTGCGCCATGCCTTCTTGGCCGCCGGGGCTGCTCTTAATGTCAGCGCCGTCTTTGACGTAGGCCAAGCCATCGTCAAGCAGGGTGAACACTGCTGGAGCAATTTCCTCACAGAGTCCATCACCGGTGCACAGATCCTGATCAATCCAGACCTTCATGGCCAAGCCTTCCTTCTTCTTCGAAAACGATCTTCAACGGACGTCAAATCGTAGGTCTTTGTCCTAACGAATAGGTGCATCCTACCTGCCACCTCACCGGTCGATTGCACTGAACAGGACAAGATCGCTGAATGAGCAGGCATGAAGGCGCACCGGTAGGGTGCTGGGTGGAGGTGCGCCATGGCGCCAAACAACACTGGTGATGAACACGAAAGTGAACAAGATCTTGCCGATCTTCTTCGCTCAGCAAAAGATGAAGTTCGCGAGCTTCGCCGACGCCTGCTCGAGGCGCCCGATCGAGTCACCGAGCTTGAAGAGCGTCTTCTTGAAACGCGAGGCCAATTAACTAAGACCTCGTCGAAGAACGAAAAACTCGTCTACACGCTTGAGCAAATGAAAGAACAACTGGCTCAACTTCGCGATGAAGTTGAGAAATTGAGCCAACCGCCAGGGGCATATGGCACCTACCTGCAGCTGAACGAAGACGGCACAGCTGATGTGCTCTCTGCGGGACGAAAAGCACGGGTTGCGCTGCATCCTGATCTCGACCCTCATCAACTTCACCGTGGCGATGAGGTCATGTTGAATGAATCACTCTCAGTCGTCCTCGCTCGCTCGACGGCTGCCATGGGTGAACTCGTGACGTTTAAGGAAGTTCTTGCCGATGGCAATCGCGCCATTGTGTTTGGCCGCGGCGACGAAGAGCGTGTGGCCGAATTTGCCGATCATCTCGTTGGGGTCAAGTTGCGAACTGGAGAGGCGCTGCTCGTCGATGCCAGATCCGGACTCCTCGTTGAGCGAGTTCCTCGCCCCGAGGTTGAAGAACTGGTCTTAGAAGAAGTGCCAGACATTACCTATGCCGATGTTGGAGGACTTGACGCGCAAATCGAAGCGATTACCGATGCCGTGGAGTTGCCCTATCTACATCGTGAATTGTTTGCCGACTATGACCTACCTGCCCCAAAGGGCATTTTGCTCTACGGTCCTCCTGGTTGCGGAAAGACCATGATTGCCAAAGCCGTGGCCAATTCCTTGGCCAAGAAGGTTGCGTCGGTCACCGGCCGAAGCGATGTTCGATCGTACTTTTTGAACGTCAAAGGACCCGAACTCCTCAACAAGTATGTTGGCGAAACCGAACGGCAAATTCGATTGATCTTCAGTCGTGCGCGTGAAAAAGCAGCCGAAGGCGTGCCAGTCATTGTGTTTTTCGATGAGATGGATTCACTCTTTCGCACTCGTGGTACCGGAATCTCTTCTGACATGGAATCAACTGTCGTACCCCAGTTGTTGGCGGAGATCGATGGGGTTGAAGCACTACGCGACGTCGTAGTGATTGGTGCGTCGAACCGGGAAGATCTGATTGACCCAGCAATTCTGCGCCCGGGGCGACTGGACGTGAAGATCAAGATTGAACGCCCAAGCGAAGAAGCTGCAGCGCAAATTTTCGCTCGCTACTTGACCGCGGATCTTCCAATTGATGCCGACGTGATTTCGCAACTCGGCGGGGGAGACCTTGACAAGGCAATCCGGATGATGATCGAAGCAACGGTTGCTGAGATGTATCGCTCTGACGAAGAACGTCAATTCTTGGAGGTCACCTATCAAAATGGTGACAAGGAAATCTTGTACTTCAAAGACTTTGCCTCTGGAGCCATGATTGAGAACATTGTCCGTCGAGCAAAAAAACTTGCCATCAAGCGAGAACTTGCCGGCAACGGTCGAGGGATCAAACCTCAGGACCTTCTTGACTCCATTGCCCAGGAATACAAAGAGAACGAAGATCTTCCGAACACCACCAACCCTGATGACTGGGCACGGATCTCTGGGCGCAAGGGTGAGCGAATTGTCTACATCCGAACCATTATTGGCGGTGAAGCACCTGATCGCGGTGGGCGAGCGATTGAGCGTGTGGGTACTGGTCAGTACCTCTAGCGCTCGTGGCACTGGCAAAGATTCTCGGCATCGAGACCGAGTACGGCATCACGCAGCTGCAGGGGTTTGTTGACCCAGTTCTTGCTTCGACCATTCTGGTCAATGCCTATGCCGCTGCACGCAGCGGCAAGGTTCGCTGGGACTTTTTCGATGAAGCGCCAGGGCGAGATGCCAGAGGGGCAGCAAACTTCGATGCGATGCCGCCCATGGTTGAGACCCATCTCGCGAATACGGTCTTAACCAACGGCGCTCGCTTTTACGTCGACCATGCACACCCGGAATATTCGTCGCCCGAGTGTGCATCGGCACTTGAGGCGGTTTGTTTTGACGTTGCTGGTGAATTGGTACTTCGGAGAGCAGTTGCAGCAGCCTCGCAGATGCGAACTTCTGAATTCGACTTTGTCGTCTACAAGAACAATTCAGACGGCAAGGGCAATTCCTATGGCTGTCATGAGAACTACCTCGTCGATCGACGTCTCAGTTTCGATGCCATTGTTGCTGCGTGTATTCCTCACTTCATCACCAGGTCCATCTTCATTGGTGCTGGCAAGGTCGGTTCAGAACTGCGTGAAGAGGTCGGAAATGAAATTCCGTATCAGCTCACTCAGCGAGCCGACTTCTTTGAAGAACTTGTCGGCCTTGAAACAACCGTCAAGCGACCACTGGTCAACACTCGAGATGAACCCCATGCCGATCCAAGGCGCTTTCGGCGCTTACACGTCATTATTGGTGACGCCAACATGTCTGAAGTTGCGACCTTTTTGAAATTATCGACAACGGCGCTGGTGTTGGCGATGGCCGAGCATCACGCGCTGCCACAGATCGATCTCATGCCTGCAGATCCAGTTTCGGCCTTTCGACAGATCTCGCGAGACGTCAGTTTGCGAAAACCCTTTGCGTTGAAATCTGGCCGATTGGTGACTGCTCTCGACGTGCAGTGGGCGTTGTACGAAGCAGCAGTGAACTTCTGCGAGCAAGAAGGGCTCGAGATGCTCGGAAGTGACGGATCCGGGGCCCTGTGTCTTGAGCGCTGGGAGATGGTACTCAGTCAACTAGAACGCGACCCGTTTGAAGCTGCATCGACCGTTGACTGGGTAGCAAAACTTCGCCTGGTTGAAGGGTTCCAAGAACGACACGGACTTGATGCAACGAGCGCCAAGCTCCGGGCAATTGATCTGCAGTATCACGACCTCCGCCCGGAAAAGTCTCTTGCCCTCAAGGTTGGTCTCGAACGACTCACGACTGACGAAGCGGTCCGCGAAGCCGAGATCGAACCACCACTGACGACCAGGGCATTCTTCCGTGGGCGGTGCGTTTCTCGGTATCAGAATTCGATCGATAGCGCGAATTGGGATTCGGTGGTCTTTGACCTCGGAAGCGATCCGTTACGACGTGTCCCTATGATGGACCCAACAAGGGGTACGGCCCGAGAAACCTCGGCTTTGTTTGACCAGTCGCCAACAGCGGCCGATCTCCTTCACGCCCTCGAGTCATAGGAGAAACAGTGCCAGAACGTGAGCAAGTTCGACGTCGAGAAGGCGGACGAGCTGAAGACACTGTCGTTGAAGAGGCCCCAGTAGCTGGGGCCGATACTGCGGCCAAATTGAAAAATGACCTCGACGATCTTCTCGACGAAATCGATGAGGTTTTAGAAGATAACGCTGAGGAATTCGTCAAGAACTATGTCCAAAAGGGCGGTGAGTAATGGGTCTCCCACTATTTCCAATCACTGAGGATCCCGGATCGAATTTCATGGCGCTGTTAACGAAGACAGGTGCTGCGCTGCCGAAATTTGAGGCCAGTGATGAGTTCTCCTTCCGTCATGGCACCACGGTTGTGGCCATCAAGTACGACGGTGGCGTGATCATGGCAGGAGACCGGCGGGCAACGTCTGGGCACTCCATTGCCAACCGAGCAGTCGAGAAGGTCTATCCAGCCGATCGCCATTCAGCTATTGCGATTGCTGGCTCTGCTGCTTTGGCAATGGAAATGGTTGCGTTGTTTCAAGTTCAGCTTGAGCACTACGAAAAAGTTGAAGGGGTTTCTATTTCCCTCGAGGGCAAGGCAAACCAACTGTCGCAAATGGTTCGAGCAAACATGCCACTCGCAATGCAGAGCTTTGTCGTGATCCCGTTGTTTTGTGGCTACGACCTCGCTCGTGGAGTCGGTCGGATCTTTGACTTTGATGCACTTGGTGGCCGGTATGAAGAGACGGACTTTGCCTGTGTTGGCTCGGGCTCGGTTCATGCCAAAGCGACCCTCAAAGCAGGATTCCGCCCGATCTTGTCTGAGACGACAGCAGTCGATCTTGTGGTTGCTTCGCTGTACGACGCAGCCGACGAGGACACCGCCACCGGCGGTCCAGATCCGCTTCGAGGGATCTATCCAATTGTTGCTGCTGTTGATGTGAATGGATTTCGCACCCTGACCGAGGCTGAGGTGGCTGCTCGCTTTGAGAACGTCATTGCACAGCGCCAAGCACAGCGAGAGGTGCAATCATGAGCATGCCGTACTACGTCGGCCCAGAGCAGATGATGAAGGACAAGGCGGAGTTTGCCCAAAAAGGCATTGCTCGCGGCCGTTCACTCATTGCAGTCGTCGCAGCTGACGGCATTGTGCTTGTTGCCGAGAACCCTTCACGTTCGCTCCACAAAATCTCAGAGATCTATGACCGCATTGCCTTTGGCGGTGTTGGCAAGTACAACGAATATGACCAACTTCGTGTCGCAGGAGTACGCCAGGCTGACATGAAGGGTCTCGCGTACTCGCGTGAAGATGTCGACGCACAGTCCTTGGCCAATGCCTATGCGCAATACGTCGGCAGTGTCTTTGCCAACGAGCACATGAAGCCGCTCGAGGTGGAACTTGTGGTTGCCGAACTCGGTGCAGCTCACCGCCAAACACAGCTGTACCACGTTGGTTATGAAGGCACGATCACCGACCGTCACGATTTTGCCGTTCTCGGTGGAGACTCCGCCCAAATCGCCGACCGGCTGCTTGCGACCTACGACGCGAGCAACGATCTTGACCTGTCGCTCCGTGGAGCGGTCGCAGCACTCAGTGGACCAGATCGCACGTTGAGCCATGAAGAACTTGAGGTTGCCTACCTGTCATCTCGCAACGGTCGTCGCTGCTTTGCTCGCGTGACCGGGAGTGCACTCGAAGCACTGCTTGAGCAGTAGATCACTGAGAGATGGAACGTCGAATCTTCGGTATTGAAACCGAATATGGCTTAACGTTCACCCATCATGGCCAACGACGCCTCAGTCCTGACGAGGTTGCTCGATACCTGTTTCGGCGAGTGGTGAGCTGGGGCCGATCGTCGAATGTCTTTTTAGAAAATGGCTCTCGGCTCTATTTAGATGTTGGAAGTCACCCAGAGTATGCAACGGCAGAATGTGACGATCTCCTTGATCTGTTGGCTCATGATCGAGCAGGGGAGCGAATCTTGCAGAGCCTCGTCCAAGGGGCACAAGAGCGACTCACAGAAGATGGCATTCGTGGACAGGTGTTTTTGTTCAAGAACAACACCGACTCGTCAGGAAACTCCTATGGCTGCCATGAGAACTATTTGACGGATCGCACTGATGATCTGAGCAACTACTCAGAAGTGCTCATCCCGTTTCTTGTTTCGCGCCAAATTTGGGCAGGGGCTGGGAAAATTGTGACGACCGGGAAGGGTCCACTGTTTTGCTTGTCTCAGCGAGCTGAACACATCTGGGAATCAACCTCGTCAGCGACGACTCGGTCCCGTCCCATTATCAACACGAGAGATGAACCTCACGCTGATGCCGAGCGGTATCGGCGCCTCCATGTGATTGTTGGCGATTCCAACATGAGCGAGTACACCAACTACTTGAAAATTGGTGCCACCGCCATCATGCTGCAGATGCTTGAGGACAAAGCAGTCGTGCTTCGCGACATGACACTTGAGAATCCAATTCGTGCCATTCGTGAGATCTCTCAAGACATCACCTGTCGCAAGAAAGTTCGGCTGGCGAATGGGCGTGAACTCTCAGCACTCGAGATTCAGCAGGAGTACTACGAACGTGCAGTGAAACTCGCTGAGCGTCGTCCATTTTCGCCCCAACTCATGAAAGCGCTTTCCATGTGGGGGCACTGTCTTGAGCAATTGGCCGTTGATCCACTCTCACTCAGTCGTGAGTGCGACTGGGTCTTGAAGTATCACCTCATCGAGCGGCTCCGAGAGAAGCAGCAAATCGACCTCGGCGACCCGAAAGCTCATCTTGTTGATCTCAACTACCACGACGTCGACCCAGACAGAGGATTGTTCTTTCGATTGCAAAGCCGTGGACTCACCGAGCGACTGGTGACCGACGAAGCCGTTGTTCGGGCAATGACGAAAGCGCCACAAACAACAAGAGCCAGACTTCGAGGTGCGTTTGTGAAGCGAGCGCAAGAACGGCGACGTGATTTCACCGTTGACTGGGTGCATCTCAAATTAAATGATCAGGCACAAAAGACCGTTCTCATGAAGGATCCCTTTGTCTCTCACGATGAGCGAGTTGATCAGTTGATCGACGGCCTTTGAGAAGAGCTGGGTTCTCGCTGCAACCAAGCGCTGCTTCTCGGTAGGATGAGTTCGTGCACGTGCCTAGCCTTACCGAGTTCCTCGTGATTGGTTTCATTGGCATTGTGCTGCTCGGTCCAGATAAGTTGCCCGGGTTCGCTCGCCAGGTTGGTGGCCTGTGGACAGCAATTAAGGACTACCAAAACCGCATCGAGAGTGGTTTTCGAGAGCAGATGCCCAATCTGCCCTCAACGGGGGAGATGGCTCGCATGGCTCGGTCGCCGGTGAGTTTGCTGAACAAATTGGCTGATTTTGATGTGACGAGCGAGCAGGTTCGAGAAGACCCTGGCGCCACGGTTTCGAAGCACGACGACGCGTTCCCTGAAGACCCAGCTGGGCCGACTGATGACGAAGATGAAGCGGCGACGCCGCTTCGCCCAACTTCTCAACCGCCAACTGGTGGCTACGGCGATCCGAGTCTCAACTGAGATGACTGACGATCAAGCAACAGACACTGCATCAGATGTCACACGCGAGGGGGCGATCATGCCCTGGATGGAACACTTGCGTGAACTTCGCAAGCGCATCATTGTGGTCGCTGCAGTGTTCTTGGTCTTCTCGATTGTTTGCTTTGCGCTGTACCCTCAGATTCTTGACTTCCTCAAGGCTCCGTATTGCCGGGCTAGTCCGAAGAATTGCCAGCTCTACATTCGTGGTCCGCTTGAAGGTTTGTCTCTTCGCGTTTCTATTGCCGCCTACGGATCACTGTTTTGTACGCTGCCCGTGATCTTGTTTGAGACCTGGCAATTCGTTGTTCCCGGCCTCAAGTCCAAAGAGCGAAAGTATGCGTTGCCGTTCGTGCTCGCATCGACCGCGCTGTTCATTGGTGGAATGGCTTTGGCCTACTTCACCTTCGAGCACGCACTGCAGTTCCTGCTCAACATTGGTGGAAGCGGTGTCGACCCATTGTTTGATCCAACGTCGTATTTGAAGTTGATTGTGGCGATGATGTTGGCTTTTGGCGTCACTTTTGAATTTCCTGTGGTGCTGGTGGCTTTAGAACTGGTCAACGTCGTGACGCCAAAGCAACTCCTTTCCTATTGGCGAGTCGCCATCATTGGCGTCGTGACCCTTGCTGCAGTCTTTACACCAAGTGGTGACCCATTCTCAATGCTGGTGCTCACCTGTCCACTGATTGGCTTCTATTTCATCGCCATTGGTATTGGCAAGCTTTTGAAGAAGTGACTACGCAAGAAGCGGTCAAAGAACGCTTCCTCCATCGGCTTGGTTTTCCACCGGATCCCTTTCAAGAAGAGGCCATTGACGTCCTTGATAGGGGACTCAACGTGCTCGTCACTGCTCCAACGGGATCAGGAAAGACGCTGATTGCCGCCTATGGCATTGAACAAGCTTTTCGCCGTGGTGGCACCTCGTTCTACACCACGCCACTCAAAGCGCTGTCGAATCAAAAGTTTGCTGAGTTCGTCGACACGTATGGACCCGAGTGCGTTGGTCTCCTCACAGGTGACACTGCAATCAATCCCGAGGCACCCATTGTCGTCATGACCACCGAGGTCTTGCGCAACATGTTGCTTGCTGAGTCCCATCACTTGGCTCGCCTTGAAGTGGTGGTGCTTGATGAAGTGCACTTTTTACAGGATCCGTATCGCGGTGGGGTATGGGAAGAAGTCCTCATCATGTGTCCAACGACCGTGAGCTTTATTTGCCTCTCGGCAACGGTTTCCAATGCCGGCGATCTTGGCAAATGGATCTCTTCAGTGCGTGGACCAACTCAAGTCATTGTCGAACATGACCGACCCATTCGACTCCATCATCACGTCGCTCTCCATCGCCGAGGCGAGTATGAACCCGAACTTGTCGACCTCTTAGACGGAGAACGAGCATCAGCTGAAGGTCTGCGCCTTGATGGCCTTGTCCGCCGATCCATTGATCAGCGAAGAGGCTCGGCATACCACCAGAATCGACTGCATTCCACGTTGCCGATTTCCAGTCCAAAACGAGCAGCAGTGATTGATCTGCTTGATGCAGAAGAACTCCTTCCCGCCATTGTGTTCATCTTCTCTCGAGCTGCTTGTGATGACGCAGTTCGCCAGTGCGTGCGTTTTGGCATTCGATTAACCAACAGCGAGCAGCGAAGACGCATTGTCGAAATTGCCGAGCACCATGTGAAGAGTCTGAGCGACGATGATCTGTCTGTTCTTGGCTACGACGAATGGCTTGACGCTCTCAGCTGTGGCGTTGGCGCCCACCATGCGGGCCTCGTCCCTGCATTTCGAGAAGCGGTAGAGCAGTGCCTTCAAGCTGGACTTCTCGGCGTGGTGTATGCCACAGAAACTCTTGCGCTTGGCATCAATGTTCCTGCTCGAACAACCGTGATCGAGCGCTTTTCGAAATTCGCTGGCGCTGGTCGCACGACGTTGACTTCGGGCGAGTACGCCCAGTTGACCGGTCGCGCAGGAAGGCGAGGCCTTGATGACGAAGGCCATGCCGTCACCGTGTTTTCAACTGAGTCCACCTTTGCCGACATGGCTCGCATCGCGGTGGCGCCATCACCGCAACTCCGCTCGTCGTTTAAGCCAACGTACAACCTGGTGTGCAACTTGATTCGGCGCTACGACAAAGCAACGGCGGAGGAGATTTTGGCGAAATCCTTTGCTGCTTGGGAAGCGAAGAAACTTCCCGTTCAAAAAGGTGTTGGCCCCGCAGCCCAACTCGACCGTCGCTTTGGCGTGCTTGAGGCATTGCACTACACAAAGGGCTGGGAACTCACCGAGCGAGGGCATCGGTTGGGGCGCATCTATCACGAGTGTGACCTCATTTTGTCTGAGGCGCTTGAACACGGCATCTTCGTTGATGCCGAACCGGCAGTCATTGTTGGCGTGCTTTCGAGTCTCGTGTTTGAACGTCGTCGGGCCAAGACCACCAAGGTTCACGTGCCAAAGGGCGGATCGAGAAACAAAAAGGCCAAGGGCAACAAAAAACGCCATGTCAATGGGGATCGATTGGGCGGCACTCGACGAGATGAGATTGATTTTCGTGCCGACGAACTTGTGGTGATCGGCGAGAGAATTCGCTTGTTGGAAGAAGCGCAAGGTTTACACCGGTCTCGGTTGCCAGAACCTGGACTGGCAACGGCAATGGCGTCATGGGTCCGTGGTGCTTCGTTCTCGACCGTGATGGAAGTCGCAGCAGCCGACGTTGGTGAAATCGCGCCAGGCGATTTCGTTCGCTCGGTCAAGCAACTCGCTGACTTAGCTGGGCAGGTTGCAATGGTGGCTGAAGATGATGCCATCGCTGACGCTTGCCATCGTTCGGTCGAAGCCTTGCTCAGAAACGTAGTTATTGCTGGGGGATCGGTGGCATCCACCGCGAATCCACCCTTCGCCCTCTAACCTCACTGACTATGCCGGTCTACGCTGCAGAGCAGTTCACTGAGGAAGAAGAAGCAATCCTTCGCCGCTATGTGACCAACTTGGACCAGCCGGTCTTTGCGCTGGTCAACCTGCCTGAAGTGGTGAAAGGTGCGTTGTTTGCTCGCTATTCACGGAGCCCGAAGAGCTTACGTCGGCTGTTCTTAGACGAGTTCATTGGTGACCTCGACATGAGTGGCGATGTGACCTTTGATGCAACTGTTGGCCTCCGGCGTGCCGAGGAACTCTACGAAAAGGTGTTCTTTGAGTACGGCGACGATTCAGTCGCGCAACTCGGTGGCGTGCACTTGGCCTGTGAACAGGCGTCAAATGTGCTGACAAAGATGCTCGAGTGGGGTCGCCTCATGAGTTATCTCGAGCAATCCACTCGCTACCTTGGTTACGACGCTCGACTCTCTTCTGGGCATTACCGCTACTACCGGGCTCCTGAGATCTTGGAATCGCCACTCGGCGCTCGCTATATCGGCGAGATGGATCGGATGTTTGATTGCTATGCCGAACTCCTACCCGAGGTTCAGCAGTGGCTGACCAAGCGCTATCCGCAAGAACCAGGCGACTCAGACTTTGTCTACCGTCAAGCCATTCGCGCCAAAGCCCTCGATGCAGTCAGAGGCCTGCTTCCTGCCGCTTCGCTTTCGAACGTTGGCATGTATGGCACTGGTCAAAGCTACGAACTACTCCTGCTTCGTCTTCGTGCTAGTGAGCTGCCCGAAGCTCGTGCGTATGCAGACATGATGCTCGAAGAACTGCGAAAGGTCATTCCGTCGTTCCTCCGCCGAGTTGACATTGCAGACCGGGGAGGGGAGTGGTCGGACTACTTCACCTCGACTCGAACCGCGACGTCTTCGATTGTTTCCCGGATGTGGCCTGATGCTCGAGT
>CANGPX010000029.1 GCA_947456095.1 Acidimicrobiaceae bacterium | reverse complement strand
GGCGACGTTCGTTGTTTTACTGCTCGATCTGCCACCACGGAGGTGGCAGCCGCGGCAACGGTGAGGCCAAGCAGTGCTCCTCCGAGGTTGCCTCGACCCGGCGTGAGCGGGCGCAACACCTTCGGGAGCAACAAGGGTGCAACGATCGACAGGGCCCCCATGGCAAGACTCGTTGTCGTGTCGTGTCGCTCGTAGGTTCCTGGACGAGGTCCAGCGCGCTTGGCCCGTCTTGCCAAGATGATGGCTTCTGCGGCCATCGTGGCGAAAAACAACGGGATGGCCAACACGGTTGGGTCGCTACGACCACCTCGGCCCGCTGCCATCAGTGCTCAATTTGCTCATGGACAAGGGCATCAACCCAAGCGCGAGCTTCACTTCGCTGCTCGGAAAGACTCGCCCGTTCATCTGCAGCACTCACCCCGGCCACCGGGTACGAACCGAGAAACTTCACCCGGGCAACAGTTGCTGACATCTCAGCCAAGCAGTCAGCAATGAGTGGGTCGCCAATGTGGCCTTCGAATTCAATGATGAAGCAGTAGTCCCCGAGGCTGCGCTTGGTCGGGCGAGATTCAAGCCGGGTCAAGTTCACATTGCGAGCAGCGAATTGTCCGAGAATTCCATAGAGCGATCCCGGCCGGTCGGCATCTTGGAAACAGACAATTGCGGTGCGGTCATAGCCACTGCGCTCGGGCACACCCCTTTTCGCCACCGCCACAAAGCGAGTCTGATTCTCAGGGTGGTCTTCAATACCAGCGGCAACAATCACGAGTCCATAGAGTTCGGCTGCGAGTCGAGGGGCAATGGCTGCGGTGCGCTCTAAGCGTTGCTCGCCGAGGGTCTTGGCCGCATCAGCAGTTGAATTCGACGCAACGGCAACTGCAGTTGGCAGGTTCGCACTCAAAAATTCACGACACTGGGCCAAGGCGTGGGGGAACGAGATCACCGTGTCGATCTCTTCCACGGTCGTGCCAGGCAGTGCCATCAAATTGAGATGGATGTCGAGAACCACTTCTCGAATGATTCGAAGGTCGACGTCAAAGACCAGCCCGTCAATGGTGGCATTGACGGTTCCTTCGATCGCGTTCTCAAGTGGCACGAAACCAAGTGCACAGTCGCCACCTTCAACGGCGCTTAACACGTCAGCAATGGAGCCAAAGGCGACGAGCTCACCAACCGCTAAATCACTCTGGGTGAACAGTGCTTCTTCAGTGAAGGTGCCAGCGGGCCCGAAGTAGGCAACGCGGGAGAGGTTTGCGGACATGTCCCAACTGTAGTGACCTTCAGCCAAGCGACTCAGCGATGAGTTTTACCCCTCGCTCACCGCTTTCAAACTGGCCAAGGTCTGCTCAATCGAGATGGCGGTAAAGCCTGCTCGGTCATCGCCGCCTTTTTCAAACAGCTTGACGAAACGCCCTCGACGATCAAGAGACGATTCGGTGACCCGACAGCCACTACTCGTGGCTTCAATTTCGAAGGTCCACCTTGCAACCTTGAACGGTCCAGCAGAGACCTCAAAGGCAAACGAGGTCGGCGGCAAGTAGGTCGTCACGGTTGCCAGTGTTGTCCACTGGTGTTTTCCCCGAGCGTTTGTGCCCTTGAAGCGTGCACCAATTGCTGGACCGGAAGCGCCGCGGATCCATTCGCCACCAGTATTTTCCGGCGAGAACTCCCCCATCCGCTCAAGATGAGACAAAAGATGAAAGACCTTCTCTGGTGTTGCGGCAATCTCAATGCTGCGCTGAACTTGTTCCATAACCTGACGCTACTGCGCGCGCCGTGGATATGTCCCGGTCAATCGATGAATGAGAAATTGCCCTGACGAAACAAACGAGCCCGTTGGCACGTCACCATGACCGCCAGGACTTGCCACAAGGACCTTGTCGTTCGAACCAATGGCTTCAAAGAGCTGAAAAGCAACGTCTCGATGGAAGAGTTGGTCATCCCATTGCACAAGGAAATGCACTGGGCAACCAAGACGTTCAGCGTCAACAGCGAGGCGTTGTTCGGTTGGACCAACGAGGCCCATCAGTCCAAGCACCGCGGCACGAATCCTTGGTTCACTTGCGACGAGTGGAAGCCCAAGAATCGTTCCCATCGACACCCCCCAGTAGCCAACGGGTCCATCAGCGATGTCAGGAAGCTCAAGCAGTGCGTCAAGGACGCCGCGCCAGTCCTCAATCATGTGGTCGGTCATGAGTGGATCATTGGCCCACAGTTGGCTGAACTCTAAGAACGGCAAGGTTCCTTGGAGCACGCCATCTTGGCGCCGATCTCCATGGACGGGTCCGTCAATGGCGCACGCACTCAACCCATGACGGACAAATTGTCGGGCAAGAGCGGTGACATAGCCCTCTTGTTTTGAACTTGAGGCACCATGGCCAATGAGGACGAGTTGTTGGGGCTTGTCTTCACCTGGCGCAGTAAAGAGCAATCCAGGGACACTGCGTCCACCAACGAGGTGGGTGAAGCGCCGCGTGCGCAGCGTCTTTTCCGTCTCATCATGGTGGAACTCCACAACCGCCAGTGTAGTGAGCAAGTCGACCAGTTCTGAGGGAAACTCTGCTCATGGCTCCCGACATGTTTACCTTCGACGAGAAGATGGGTGAACTCATTGGTCGCTACTGCCTTGAACGCCTTCGCCAACAGCCAATTGAACTTGACTTCGGTGGGGTTGGCGACCCGTTTGAAGAAGAACTTGCTGGCTTGTTGGGCGAACTCGGCCACGAACCAGAACTCGTCATGGAGCGATTCACCTCGGTGATTGCTCCTCGAGTGCTCTCAGCCGACTCGGAACGATTCTTGGCTTTCATCCCTTGTGCCCCGACAAAAGCAGCGTTGTTGTTCGACATGGTGATCTCAGCAAGTTCACTCCATGGCGCGAGTTGGCTTGAATCAGCCGGGGCAGTTGCTGCAGAAAACGAAGTGCTCAAACTCCTTGGCCGCCTCGCTGGGTTTTCGAACACGTGTGGGGGGACCTTTGTCAGTGGTGGCTCGATGGGCAACCTGTCGGCCTTGGCCGTTGCCCGAGACACCGGGCGCAGACGACACGGCGCTCGTGAAGTGGCCATTGCTTGTTCCTCAGCGTCGCACTCTTCAATTGCCAGTGCGCTGCACTTGCTTGATGTTGAAGCTGTCATTGTTGAGTCGGTTGACCACCAACTCACTGGCGAGGCAGTGGAGCGAGCCTTAGCTGCTCGAGACCGTGAGGTGCCAGTTGTTGGCGTCGTTGCCACTGCAGGGACCACCAATGTTGGAGTGATTGATGACCTCTCTGGCATTGGCAAGGTCGCAAGAGCGCATGACCTGTGGTTCCACGTCGATGGGGCTTACGGGCTTGCTGGGCTCATGTCTGAAAATCTGCGGCCGCGTTTTGCCGGGTTAGAACTCGCCGATTCGTTCATTGTTGATCCCCATAAGTGGCTCTTTGCCCCATTCGACTCGTGTGCGCTGGTCTACAAAGAACCAGCACTGGCAAGAGCAGTCCACACCCAACACGCGAGCTACTTAGATGCCATTCACACCGAACAGGTGGAGTGGAATCCTTCGGACTACGCCATGCAGCTCTCCCGGCGCCCGAAGGGTCTGCCCATCTGGTTCTCACTCGCTGTCCACGGCACGCTTGCCTATGGCCAAGCAGTTGATGCGGCCTGCGCGATTGCCAATGTTGCCGCTCGCGCCATTGAACAGCTGCCCTACCTTCAACTCTTGCGAGAACCGGAACTGTCAATTGTGTTGTTTCACCGATTGGGTTGGAGCGACGAGGACTATGACCGCTGGAGTCACGATCTTGTCCGCCGGCAAATTGCCTTTGTCACACCGACTTCGTTTGAGGGGAGCACGTGCGCTCGTCTCGCCTTTTTGAATCCACGAACGACTGAGGAAATCGTCAACGAGATCTTGGAGTCCATGGCATGACGATGCCGGCCGAATGGCAGCCCCATAGCTCCACCATTATGGGTTTCCCACACACGACCTATGACGGCGAGGTCACGTTAGAGATTGCCCGACAGGCTTGGGGGTCAGTTGCCCGAGCAATCTCGCACTTTGAACCGGTCACGATGGTCGTTCATGAAAGCGACCGAGCGGCCCTTGACGAGAGTCTTCTCGGCATCGTGCAGCCGCTTGAAGTCGAACTTGATGATGCTTGGCTTCGAGACAGCGGGCCAACTTTTGTGGTTGAACACGGCGAGCTCCATGCCGTTGACTGGACCTTTAATGGTTGGGGAAATCAAGACTGGGCGGCTTGGCACCACGATGCGAAGTTGGGGAAATTTCTCGGCGATCACTTTGGCGCTCACGTTCGCTCTTCGACACTGGTCAATGAAGGCGGGGGCATTGAAGTCGACGGCGCTGGGCTGCTCGTCGTCACCGAAACCGTTCAACTCGACCCAGAGCGGAACGGAAAGTGGTCAAAAAGCGAGGTCAACGCAGAACTCATGGAACAACTTGGGGTTGACACCCCAATCTGGATCCCCCGAGGTCTTGCTGGCGACTATGGCCCCTTTGCCACGAGGGGGCATGTTGATCTCGTGGTCAAGTTCGTTGCACCCGGTGTCGCGCTTGTGCACCGCCAACAGAACCGGGACCACCCTGACTTTGCATTGTTTCATGAGGTCGCTCACCTCTTGGAAGCACGCGGAGTCGAAGTCATTGCTCTTGATGGACCACGTCGAGTTGAGGCCAACGGGTCGCTGTGCGATTGGAGTTACGTCAATTGCTACCCAACCAACGGTGGCCTCATTGTCGGTACATTCAATGATGAGGCTGATGAGGCCGCAATTGCCACGCTGTCTCGAGCATTTCCTGGCCGGGAGATTTCAACGGTCGATGCTCGAGTGCTGTTTCGCCTTGGTGGTGGTGTCCATTGCATCACCCAGCAGATTCCCCTTGTAGAGGAGCGTTCATGAGAAACCTGACCTTGGCCTTGACGCAAAAGGCATGCACCGGCAACCAAGAGGTCGACCTCGATGCAGCCGAAGCACTGGTGCGAAAAGCGGCAAGCGCCGGTGGCCAACTGATCTTGCTGCAAGAACTCTTCGCTAGTCGTTACTTCTGTCAAGAACAGAACCCAAAGCACTTTGCTTTGGCCGACACCGTTGCCAACTCGCCAATCGTCAAGCGCTTTTCCGCGCTGGCCAAAGAACTTGGTGTGGTGTTACCTCTTTCGTTCTTCGAACAAGCCGGTCGGAGTTTCTTCAACTCTGTGGTCGTGGCCGATGCCGACGGCTCACTTTCGGCTACCTATCGAAAGTCCCATATCCCAGACGGCCCTGGCTACGAAGAGAAGTTCTACTTCACCCCCGGCGATACCGGTTTTCTCGTCGCGCCAACTGCGTTCGGGGCTGTTGGCGTTGGGATTTGCTGGGATCAGTGGTTCCCAGAAGCCGCTCGGGCCATGGCACTGCTTGGAGCAGAAGTGTTGTGCTACCCAACCGCCATTGGCTCAGAACCACAAGATGCGAACCTTGATTCTTCAGCGCATTGGCGAAGAGTCATGCAAGGCCACGCTGCCGCGAACATGATGCCGGTAGTGGCGTCGAATCGTGTTGGCACCGAAACCTCCCCAGAGAGCTCCATCACCTTTTATGGCACCTCGTTCATCACCGGCGGCACTGGTGAGATCTTGGCCGAGGCCTCTCGAACCGAAGAGACCTTTGCTTGCGCCACGGTTGATTTGGACGAACTTGAACGAGCGCGACGCAGCTTCGGGCTCTTTCGAGATCGGCGGCCCGATCTGTATCAGTCGTTGCTGACCTATGACGGTTTGGTGAACTGACTGGCCAAGAAGAGAAATTCTTGCGCGACGTGATCCCAGATGGAGATATGACCCACCTCGTCGAAGACCACTCCGGTTGCCGTTCGGAGATGCTCGACCAGCCAGGCCCCATGGGCGGCTGGAACCATGGTGTCAAGGGTTCCCTGAACAATGTGCACGGGAACGCGAACAAGGTCCAAATCAAAACCCCACGGCTTCACAAAGGCAATATCGTCATCTCGCCACCCAGCCCCTGTTGTTGCACAGCCATGGCGAAAACTCGCGGCGACCGCCTCTCCAAGGGGGCCTTCGAGCGCCTTGACATCAGGTGGCGGAGCCAAGGTGCCAAGGGCGTCAACAAGATCTCGAGCCAAGACTTCCACCATGGCTTCAGCCGCCTCTGCAATGAAGGCTTCGAATTCTTCGCCCCCTTCAAAGGCGAGCGAGAACTCTTCAATGTTCTCTTCTCCCATTCCCTCTAAGAACGACAGACCTGGAACCGTTGCTGGTGCAACGCCAGCAATGATCAGCGCTGCCACACAGCCCGGCGTCATCGCGGCAATCGCCAGCGCATGGGGGCCGCCGCCAGACCAACCAGCTACGCAAAACTCGGTCAACGAGAAATGCTCAACCACTGCTGCTGCGTCACTGGCAATCGAGCGGACCGACCGGTTGCGTTGCGTTGTCGAGCGACCATAACCCGGGCGCGACCAACTGATGAGTCGAAGTCCTGCCGCTTCTGCGTGGGCTTCCAAGGTGGAAAAGGCAACGGCAGCTCCTGGGGTGCCATGGCAGTACAGGACGGCTGGGAGCTCAGGGCTGCCAACACTTCGCACCTCGAGGCGGCGTCCACCATCGAGATCGAGCAAGGTCACTGTTGTTGCCATGGTCTCCGCCTTTGGTTGAACACGTTCTTCAGACTTTCCCTCGTAGCATTGTCCCATGACCAACAAACGAGTCGTCTCAGCTTCACGCATTATTTCTGCTCCGCGCGAAGCAATCTTCCACGTTCTCGCCACTCCATCGCTTCACCCCGTCATTGATGGATCAGGTTCAGTCAAGGCCCCAACTGATGACCCAGGCACCCTCTCTCTCGGCGCCAAGTTCGGCATGGCCATGAAAATCGGTCTCGGCTACAAGGTGCAAAACACGGTTTCCACCTTTGACGAAGGCACCGCTATTGCTTGGCATCACTTCGCTCACTTCATCTGGCGCTATGACTTGGTTGACGTCGACGGTGGCACGAAGGTCACTGAATCGTTTGACTACTCCAACCCGCTTGGCATCGGGCTCTCGTTGACCTCAATGCCGCAGAAGAACCGTTCCAATATGGAAAAGACCCTTGAGCGGCTTGACCGCTATGTGACGACGGGCTCAGCTGAGTAATTTCGCCTCGTTGGGCACGCAAGCGCAACAAGATCAGTGGGTGATTGACGAAGAGGACGAAGAAGACAGCACCGCCCAAAGTGTCTTGCCCTGCAGGCCAATGAGGCCTTGAATGCTCGACAGCACGTCAGCAGTGTTGCTGCCTGGGTAGGCAAAGCCACCACTTCCAAGTTGGAACGACTTCATTGAGTTCTGTCCCTTGGTCACTTGTGCGGCAAAGGTGGGACTCGACAGTGAGTGCAGTGCTGCCAGCATGAGTCCAGTCGAGCTCGGGTCGCTCGGGTCGCCGGGGAAGAATCCCCATCCGCCATCTCGGTGCTGATTGGCTTTCACGAACGTCGTTGTGGCCAAAGCATTGCTCACACCAGCGGCCTTCAAGCCAGCAATGCCGAGGGCGGTGGCATTGAGATCAGCACCTTGATAGTCAGCCGGCCGACCACTGCAAGGGTTGACTGCCACATCACTGGAGAATCCTCCATTTGGACAGCGCTGTTGGGTCAGCCAGCGAACAGCACTCGACGGCGCACCAACACCAGCGGCCTTCAGCGCGACGAGGCTGAGTCCTTGCCGGTAGGTGCCGTCATAGGTCGGATCAGCCGAACCAAACAGACCTGGCGTTGCCGAGCTTGACCCCTGCAAGGTGGCCAACAACTTCGCCACCAAGTCAACGGAAGAAAAGTGCCGTGGGTTCACGCCGTAGGCATGTGCGACCATGATCCACAGCGCGAGTGCCCCTGGGTCATTGCTCACTGAGTTGGCAAGGCTCGGGGCATTCACCCACATACTGCGCAAGCCCTTGAGCGCCGTGCGGCGAGCAGAAGGATTCGTCCCAACGGCCAAGGCAAATGACGCGGTCTGGGCAACCGAGATTGCCGGTGGCGAGCCAAAGACACCATTTGGCGCTTGGGACACGAGCCACGACGCAGCACGCTGAGCTGGAGTTGGGCTCGCAGCACTTAACGGAGCCATGGCGGAGAGACCAAGCAATGTTGCTGCAGAGGTCGTGAGCACTGCTCGACGAAGTGGACGGGTGAACATGGGGGCAACCTTTTCTGGCTGGCGCCCGAACCTGTCCTGTGTGGCTCAAACCACCAACCCTGTGTCTCGACGGGTGGATCTCATGGTTGCGAGGTAACCCGACTTGGAATCGAAATTCCCTACGGTTGCGGACCAGCGCCGGACTTTGACCGGCTTCCCCTCACATCCACGTACTGCTACTTCTACCGCTACTGCGACCACGTTCTTATCACGGATGGCCTCTAGAGTTTCTTGCAGTGCCTCCGCTTCCCCTTCGCCTTGAAACGCCACGTTGCGATCTTGTCTGGTTGAGCCCGGAAGACTTGCGTGAACTCGCAAGTACTGGTTCTCTCAGAGAAATCACCAACCCGGGTCAACTCTTGACCGGCGAAGAAGCAGGACTCGCCGAGTTCTTCGCCAACCGGATCGAGTGCAATGCAGCGCACGAAACGTGGACCATTCGGGCAATGGTCAACCGCAAAGAGCAACGGTTGGTGGGCCACGTTGGCTTTCATCTTGCCCCAGACTCCGAAGGCCTCGTCGAAGTTGGCTACACCGTTGGCGAACAAGATCGCCGACAAGGTCTTGCCAAAGAAGCCGTGACGCACCTCATTGCTGCAGCACGTACTTCACGGGAAGTCTCCGTCATTCGTGGCTGCACCGCACCAACAAATGCCATCTCCAAGCACCTGCTCGTCTCACTTGGCTTCATCTACGCCGGCATGGTCGAAGATGAAGAAGATGGGCCCGAAGAGGTCTACCTCTTGGCGCTCGACGCCTCTTGAGCAACACAGAAGGCTTTTGCATCTTCGCGACCAGACATCAACAGCATCGCTGAATAAGTTGGAGGTTGGCTCCGACCATGAGTGGTTCTCTTCCCCCTCATGGAAGGGGTCAAAACCAGACAAGCCGTGTTGCTCGCTACCTGCCAACTACTGTCGTTGATGACGAGAGGAGTCGGCGTTGACGAACCCCGAGCAGTCCCCCATCTTTCAACTGAGCGACCATGTTGTTGCCTTCTTGGCAAAGTCTGATCCCATCTTTGCCACCAGCGCCGGGATTCCTGGCTACGACGCATTGCTCCCTGACTACTCAGTAGCTGCTCGCCAAGCCCACGACGAAGAACTGCTCAATTTGTTGATCGCCATTGATGGCACAGCAGTCGACAGCGACGTCGATGCCATTGCCAAGCAAGTTCTCCTTGAACGACTGAGCGCTACCCATGCTCTGTCGAGTTCTGGCGAACTCGCACGAACGTTCTCGGTCATCTGGTCGCCGCTCAGTGACATTCGCCAAATCTTTGAGCTCATGGCGAATTCGAGTGCAGAAGATGCAGCCACTATTGCCACCCGTCTTTCAAATGTTCGAGGGGCGCTCAAGAGTTGGCGGAGTTGCCTGCGCGACGTGGCAGTTGCCAAAGAGCTTCCAAGTGTTCGCCACCTCACCGGCATTGCCAACCAAGCAGAAACTTACGCAGATGGCGGCTTCATGGACGTTGCTCGGGCAACGGCCAAGCATGCAATTGTGGACCTCGAGGCGAGTGGACTTGCAGCCGGTGCTCAAGATGCACAAGCAGCCTGTGCTGAGTTGGCCGAGTGGATGCGCACCGAACTCATCTCGCGCGCAACAGCCACTGATGCAGTCGGCGAGAATCGGTACTTGCGCTGGGTTGACACCTGGAATGGGGCCAGTCCAGATTTGGACGAGCTCTACGCCTGGGGAATTTCTGATCTCGTTCGCATTCACGACCGCATGATTGAACTCGGCCGAAAGCTCGCGCCGTCAGCCACGTCGCTCGCACAAGTCGCCGACGCGTTAGATGCTGACCCCAAGCGGATCATTGTCGGCACTGATGCACTCTTGGCCAAATTGAAAGCGTTCACTGCACAGACGGTGATTGCCATGGATGGCGTGCATTTTGACATCGACCCCAGAGTTCGCTTTTGTGACGCTCGACTCGCACCCGAAGGTGGAGCAGCTGCCCCGTATTACATTGGCCCGAGCGAAGACCTCTCGCGACCCGGCACGACCTGGTTTCCAACCCTTGGTGCCACGAGTTTTCCTTGGTGGCGTCATGCATCGACGTGGTATCACGAAGCAGTTCCCGGTCACCATCTCCAACACGCCACAGCGATTTTGCTGGCTGAGCGTCAAACGCGTTTTCACCGCTTAGCCGGATGGCTATCTGGCTGGGGCGAAGGCTGGGCGCTGTATGCCGAGCGACTGATGGATGAACTTGGCGCCTTCACTGATGAAGCCGATGAACTTGGCTACCTCGCCAATCAAGCCCTTCGGGCTGCACGCGTCGTTGTTGATATTGGTCTCCACCTCGACAAAACCGTTCCGCAAGAAATTGGGGTGCTTGAGCCGTTTGGCGACTGCACGGGAAAACCCTGGACCGCAGAGTTCGCCGTTGCACTCCTTGAGCAGTGGACTATCCAAGACCACGAGATGTCGGTCTCTGAAGTTGATCGATACCTCGGGATGCCAGCTCAGGCCATCTCTTACAAACTCGGTGAGCGTGTGTGGCTAGCAGCCCGTAGCGAAGCCAAAGAGCGTCTCGGTGAGCGCTTTTCGCTGAAGGCCTTCCATGCCCATGCCTTAGCCCTTGGCCCACTTGGTCTTGATCACTTTGCTCGCGAGATGGCGAAGTGGGAGGCAAATGCCTGAGGCCCACAATGTTGAGGTTTATGCCGATCTGTGGTGCCCCTTTGCCTATGTTGGCCTCGTGGCTGCCACGAAATACTGCGACGAACTTCGAAACCGCGTTCAGCTCACCATTCGCAGTTGGCCCCTCGAACTCGTCAACAGCGGACCATTGTCAAAAGAAAAGACGTTTGCCAACGCCAGTGCGCTACGGGCATCAGTTGCGCCAGAGCTGTTCTGTGGCATTGACAACTGGTCCTATCCACGGTCAACCCTTTCGGCCCTTGCGCTTGCGGCCAAGGCGAACGATCTTGACCTTGACTTGGGCCGAATGGTTTCCATGTACCTGCGCCACCGACTGTTTGAAGACGGTGCCGATCTTTCGAGTGAAGACGAACTGAGCGCGGTTGCCAAACAGTTCAACCTCAAACGAGGAGGAAATGACCTGTTGCTCATGGAACAAGAATATGCAGCAGGAAAACGCCGAGGCGTCAAAGGGTCTCCGCACTTCTTCTGCGAAAACGGGGCTGAGATCTTCTGTCCAACTCTTGATTTGTCACGAGACCCACAGGGGAACTTGGAGGTCGTGCAGATGGAAAATCGCCTTCAGGGCTTTCTCCAAGACTGCGCAGAGAGCTAGTCCTTCGACTCTTGTCCGTCTGCGATTTCTTTGTGGACTTCGCTCATGTCAAGCGCCATGGCTTGCTTCACGATGTCAACGAGTGAGTCCTTGGGCATTGCCCCCGGTTGAGAGAACAACACGACCTTTTGACGAATGATCATGAGGGTTGGGATTGACATGATCTGAAAATTCGCTGCCAAGGCTTGTTGGGCTTCGGTGTCTACTTTGGCGAACACGACATCGGAAAATTCTTCCGATGTCGCTTCGAAAATCGGGGCGAAGGTTCGACATGGCCCACACCAAGACGCCCAGAAGTCGACAACGACCAGATCATTGTCCGTCACGGTCTCTTCGAAATTTATCGTCGTGAGCTCAACGGTTGCCATTAGGACTCCTCGCCTTGTTGGTGCTGTTCATCAAATCGTGCTGCGCAGCCAAGGCTGCAGAATCCATAGGTCGTGCCATCAACAACCCGAGTAGCCGCTGCAGTGTCGAGGGAGACCTCCATGTGGCAAATCGGATCAATGACTGTTGTGGCGCCAAGCGTTGGTGTTGGTGACACACTCATTGGTCTGCGTGAAAGCAACACTCGTTCAGGGGCAACTTCCATGCCTTCATGGACTGCATCTTCGGAAGTAAAGCGCTCAGGGTCGGCCAAAAAACGCGTCCTGCAGCGATCAGCACAGAAGTAGTAGGTCACGCCATCGTGGCGGGTTTGAGCTGGAGCTTGGCTCTCGCGCACCTGCATGCCACAGACCGGGTCGATTGCATATCCGGTTCCGCCACCGAACCGCTTGGCACTGCGAGCCAGCCAAAACACGACGGCAAACACCACAACGGCCAACAGATTGAGCCAAGTGGTGTAGTTCCAACCCGGCCTCGTTGGCTGCATGGCAATCATGGTGTTCTTTGGGATGAGGTGGAACAGGGCAAAGAGTCCATGGGTCAAGAGTCCAGCCAAGACCATCACCACGTAGAAGGCGGCCAAAATCCGACGCGTCATCTTCCAGCCATAAAACTTGGCGTAGACGAGCAGGAGTGGCATGGCAATGAGGTCGGCAAAAATGAACGCCACCACGCCACCGAAGCTGATGCCACCGGACCACAGCGCTGCGGCGAGTGGCACATTGCCAACAGAGCACACCCAACTGAGAATGGCAATCAGGGGTCCTACAAGAGCATTTTCAATCGTGGTCCAGATGCCGTGACCGTGAAGGAACAGGTGGTTCCACACACTGGTTGGCACTTCCATTGCCAGCAGTCCAGCAACGAGGTAGCCAATGACGAGCTCTTTGCGCAACATCGTGGCATCGGCAATGGCATAACGAGCGGCGTTTGACCAAGCGGCAAGTGAGCGCACCTGCGCCTTCTCCTCAGGCTCATGCTCGTGGCTGTGTTCGCCATTTACTGCGTTCTGTGCCACTTGGAGCTTCGCTCGTGCCGAAGCAATTGCAGAGCGGGTGAACACCAAGCCACCGCCAAGGACGAGCAGCACGATCATGATCGGACCACCAATGAACTCGGCTGCGACGAATTGCCAGCCCAAGAGCACGAGCAGGACGAGGCCGAGTTCAATCACGAGATTGGTCGACGCGATCATGAACACCATCGCGGCTATGAAGTCAGCGCCTTTCAAAAACAGCGACTTGCTCATGGCCGAGGCGGCATATGAACAACTCGATGAGGCCATGCCATACAACGTTGCTCGCATGGTGGCTTTTGCCCCGTGGTTGCCAAGCTTTCTCTGCATGGTGGATCGAGAGACAAAGGCCTGGACAATGCCCGAAATGGTGAAACCGAGCACAAGCGCCCACAGCGTCTCGGAGAACATTGAACCGGCTTCACCGAGCACTCGACCAATGCCGTGAACAACGGAGGGAACAGCTGCGAGCAGTCCCTCGTTCATGAATCGCAAACTGGGTTCACACTTCGCTTGCCACCGGGATCAACGGCTTCGGCAATCGCACGGCAGCCATTGGCGAAGGACTCCATTGCTGACGTGCCCACCGCATCAATGACGAGTTGGCGGACGGTCATGACATGTTCTGGCGCAGCGGCTTCAACGAGGGAAACGCCGTCGCTTGTCACGGTTGCATTGTTGCAACGTCGATCATTTTCGTCTTCACTTCGCGAGAGCAGCCCTCGACCCTCGAGCCGGCGAGCAACGTGGCTGAGGCGAGAAAGCGAGGCATTGGTGATACTCGCGAGTTCGCTCATCTTGAGGGTGCGGGTTGGTTGCTCGGACAACATCGCGAGCAGCAAGTATTCAAAGAACGTGAGTTCTGCGCTTTTTTGCAACTGCGCATCGAGCGCAGTCGGGAGTTTCATCAGCACGCAGGTGAGACTGAGCCAAAGCGACCGCTCGTCGGCATCGAGCCAAAGCGGATCGCTTTCGACAGTGTTTTTTGCTCTCATCTCCACGTCTCCACGCTAGTTGCCAAGAATGCTTGGCACTTGTTCAGCCACGAGGGGAAACGCTGGGCGTTCAAACACCTCTAGCGCCATCACTGCGCAAAAGGTGAGCACAAACACCGGCTCGACAAAGGCACCAAAGTGATCAGCCAAATACACCACAGCCAATGCCGGATAGGCCACGGCCAAGATCCAGATAATCATTCGAGATGCTCGCGCCATGGCACCGGACTCTGTGCGAGTGCGCTTGAACATCAACCACGCTGCCACAGTCAAGAAGAAGAACTCCGCTATTCCAGCGGCGATGTGGAGGTAGTGGCGACCAGGAAGTTGCAGATGCCACTCAAGTTGCCGACATCGTGCATAGGTGCTCTCGGCGCAGACATACGGGGACAGCGCTCCCATCATCTCGGCCACGCAGAACGCAATGAGAAAGGAAAACTCACGACGGCGTTGGTGCACAGGAGCGCTCGGTCCTCGAAGCAGTAGTGCCACGAGAAACAGTGATGCAGCGAGGAGATCAAGGCCACGAAACACGCTTGAATACGCGGCACCGGCAACTTCTAGGTCGGAGAACAACCCAAGGCGGGGATCAACAATGCCACTCAAGCATGGGACAAGGAGCCACCAATTCGACGCCAGGGCGCCACCAATCACCAGCACTTTGGCCAAGCGCCACCGGTCAAGGGCTGCTCGCTTCACCGAAAGCGACCAGACCCCAAAACAACCACCGAGGTGGTCAATCAGTCACGCTCTTAGTCACGGAAATATGACAGCAAGCGGAGGAGTTCTAAGTAGAGCCACACCAAGGTCATCACGATGCCAAGGGCGGAGTACCACTCATAGTTGCGGTTCGCACCCGAGGCAATCGCCCGGTCAATGAAGTCAAAGTCAAGCAACAAGTTTGATGCCGCAAGGCCAGCGGTGATGATCGTAAATCCAATCGCGAGCGGACCACCGGTCGAGATGAAGTTGGTTCCACCGAACGCCGAGATGAGCGCAAGCACGACATAGAGCACCAAAAGACCAAGGGTCGCAGCGATGATGGTTGAACGCAAGCGATTCGTTACCTTGATGGTGCCTGTTGCGTAGAGGGCGTAGACCGTCAGCGCAACGGCCAAGGTGGCGCCAAGCGCCATGACCACAATGCCGTGGAACCTTGCGTCATAAGCCTTTGAGATCGCACCAATGAGAAAGCCTTCACAGATGGCGTAGATCGGTCCGAGGATCTTGGCCAACTTCGGCATGAACACGGCAACAAGGCCAACAACAAAGGCGGTAATGCCGGCAATGACCAGGGTCGTGGTCGTACCTCTTGTCATCACACCAGCCGAGGGCGAAAGCAGCGACGAGAACTTCCACCACCCAGCAGTCGCTCCAGCCAAGAGGAAGACAAACAGCACGCCAGTTGCTGACAACACGCCTGCTTTGGTCATCGTCACCACACCAGTTGCGGTTGTTGGCAATGAGGAAGTGAGTTCAAAACGTTGTTCGGTCAAGACGGGATTTGCCATAATGGCTCCTTTTCAAAAATTGACGTGGAATGGAGTCTAAACAGTGTTGATCGCCTATGCCAGTGGTCCCGCCAACTCAACGTCAAGCACTCGGGCAACTTGAGCCAAGCGCTCTGGCACCACGCTCCAGTACATCCACCGACCTCGTCGCCGGCCGACGAGAAGCCCAGCGCTGTGCAGGACTGAGGTGTGATGCGAAATCGTTGACTGGCGCTTGTTGAGCGGGCCCTCCAAGTTGCAGCTACACACTTCACCACCAGCAGCCACAATCGAAAGCAGTCGAAGTCGAACAGGATCAGCGAGGGCGGCAAAGACCTGAGCGAGATCGTGGGCGGCTACCTCTTCGAAGATGCCTTCGACTCCTGGCGCACAGCAGTCAAGCGCATCGCTTCGGTCCATCTCGATCTCGTGACTTGTCATATCGATCATTATCGATATGATAGCCAGACCAACAGAGATGAGGCTCACCATGTCCCGAGTACAACTGGCGCTCAATGTGCCAAACCTCGAAGAAGCGATTTCCTTCTACTCCACCTTGTTCCAGACCGAGCCAGCAAAAGTTCGCCCCGGTTATGCCAACTTCGCCATTGCCAACCCCCCACTCAAGTTGGTGCTGATGGAATCTGATGCAGCACCAGGGTCAATCAACCACTTAGGGATTGAAGTCGAGTCAACCGACCTCGTCGGCCAAGCAACAACCATGCTGAGCGCAGCTGGTCTTGTCACTGAAATCGAAGAGTCAACAACGTGTTGCTACGCCGTCCAAGACAAGGTGTGGGTTGGTGGACCAGACGCCACTCGCTGGGAGGTCTACACCGTGCTCGCTGACGCGAGTGATGCCGCTGCCCCACAAGATGGCTGCTGCGTTCCAGAAACGGTTGGCATCTCGGTTGGCCGCACCTTGGAACAATCGGCTCCATGCTGCTGAAACGAGAGCATTTCTCCGGCCGCCAACTCTTCAGTGAATTTGTTGGCAGCGCCATGTTGGCGGGCATTGTCGTTGGTTCGGGAATCATGGCGCAGACGTTGTCACCAACAGATGTTGGTTTGCAGCTGTTAGAAAATGCCGCAGCAACCGCTGCAGGACTTTACGCCCTCATCTTGATCTTCGGCGCCGTCTCGGGTGCGCACTTCAACCCCATTGTCTCGTTCATTGATGTTTTTCGTGGAGGGGCAAGTTGGCAGCGGGGACTTTCGTATCTTCCCGCCCAAGTGGCTGGATGCATTGTTGGAGCAATGTCAGCCAACTCCATGTTTGGCCAGTCACTTGTTTCAATCTCAACGCACCATCGAGTTTCCGGCGCACATCTGTTCTCCGAGGTCCTCGCTACTGCCGGTCTTGTCCTCGTGATTTTCAGCTTGAGCCACAACGGCCATGCCGCAGCGATTCCCGCAGCAGTTGGCTGCTACATCGGAGCTGCCTATTTCGCCACGAGCTCGACCAGTTTTGCCAACCCAGCCATTGCCGTTGGTCGGATGTTCAGTAATTCTTTTGCAGGCATTGCCCCAACTTCGGTGCCTGCCTTCATTGGAGCAGAGATCGTTGGTGGCGCCTTGGGGCTTCTCCTCGTCACGGTGCTCTACCCAAAAGATGAAACCCAAGGAGCACAGCGGTGACCACACCCTCAATCTTGTTTCTCTGCGTTCACAACGCCGGTCGTTCGCAAATGGCAGCGGCCTTTGCTCGCCACTTTGGCCAAGACCAAGTGGTGGTGTATTCAGCTGGGTCCGCTCCTGGCGAAACACTCAACCCGGCGGTCGTTGCCGCCATGGACGAAATCGGCATCTCCATTGCTGGTGAGACCCCAAAGAAGTTGACGACACAGATGGGACTTGACGCGACCGTCATTGTCACCATGGGTTGTGGCGATGCCTGTCCCGTCTACCCGGGTAAGCGTTACCTCGACTGGGACCTGACTGATCCTGCTGGCAAGCCAGTCGAAGTGGTCCGAGAAATTAGAGACGACATCGCGCTGCGAGTAACCACACTGTTGAGCGAACTTGGCGTTCAGTTGCCAAGTGGCGATGCCATTTAGGCAACGCTGACCAAGCGAACCCACGGGCTCGCTGCATCAATCGTCGCAAAGGTCGCGCCATCGCCGCTCGCGGCTTTCACTTGTACAGCCAAGTCAACCGTTGCGATTTTTTTCCACGAGGTGAGGTTGACCACGATGACGTGGTGGGCTGTCACGAGGTAAGCAAACCCAGCTGATCCCGACACGGCGAGAATGCCTTCTCCACTGCTTTGAGTAGTGGTCTTGAGCGTCTTTGTCTCAAGGCGAAGTGCAGTGGCTGAACCAGGTCCAAAGACAATGAGGTTTGTACCAAGAGTGGAAATCTTGGTCGCCCAACTTGGCACCGAAACAACGCCACTCAGCTTGCTGGTCGCGAGCGACCAGTTGGCCACTTTCGTGCCGCCAGTTGCGAGCAGCAGCCAACATCCCGTCGCAGTGCAATTGAGATCCCGAGGCACAGCCGCTAGGGCGAATCGAGTGAGCGCACCGGTCAAGCGACCAATTCCAACGAGTTGCGTGGACCCGGCAATCGCCACATAGAGCGTCTTTCCACCAATCGACATTGCCGTGATGGGTCCTCCGACCGAAATGGTTCGATCAATCCCGAGGTTTGCGTTGAGCAGCAGCACTGTTCGCGCAGCGCCACAGCCAACCCACATTGAGCTTCCATCAGCCACGAGCAACGTTGGCGCACAGTTGAGTGTGACGGACTTGAGGAGCACCCCAGTTGCCTTTGCATACGCAGTCACCTGCCGGTCAGGGGTGGCAACATACATCCGACTTCCTGAGATTTGCGTAACCGTCGCAATTGTTGAGGTCGAAATCGCTGCCGCCGCAGACACCGACTGCGCTGAGCGGGCCGAAGAGCCAATGGCGTTGACTGCAGCCACAGCGAACCGGTATCCGGTTCCAATAGTGAGACCACTCACCACGCAACTGAGTTGTGCGGTGGTGCAGCCATGGCCCGCCGGAGTAGAGGTGACGACGTAGCCGGAAATGGGGTCACCGCCCGTGTCAAGCGGCGTCCAACTGAGCCGAAGTTGGCCGGTCAGGGACTGACTCACGACAGGAATCGTTGGCGCACTCGGGATGGTCGCGGCGAGAACAGCCTGCGAGGGCACAGAAGCTGTTCCTTGGCCATTGGCATTGACTGCAGCCACGGTGAAGGTAACGGTGGCTCCGAGTGGAAGGTTTGTGGCCAAGTACGTGGTGTTCGTTGCGGCAACGGTGCGACCACTTTGGCGAATGCCGTTGTAGATCGGCGTGACGACATAGCCCGAGAGGGGAAGTCCCCCCGGATCAACTGGTGCTGACCAACGAACAAGTGCGGTCCCGTCTCCTCGGGTCACCGTGGGCTGACTGAGCACTCCCGGAAGACCAGTTGGGGTTGCCACTTCGCTTGGCGCACTCGCAGGCGAATCGCCAGCGAGATTGAGTGCCACGACAGATGCCTCATAGGCCACTCCGTTTTGCAGTCCGGTGACGGTGCAGGTGAGCAGTGCGGTCGAACACGTCCCCCCACCTGGACTGATAGTGACGACGTAGGTGGAAATTGGTGCGCCGCCACCATCACTCGGCGCCTTCCAGGCAACTGCCACCGCGGTGTTCCCGGCGCGGGCGGTGACGTCTTGCGGTGAGCTCGGTGCCGCCAGCGTCAGCGTTTCTGCGCTTGGTTGAGACAAGGGCGAAGCACCATTGCGATTCGTGGCCAACACGGTGAAGGTGTATCTCGTGCCAACGGTCAAGGTGGTGAACGCACAGCTTCGCGCACCACTGGTTTGGCAGACACGATCGCCAGGAGAAGCCACCACCACATAGTTCGTAATTGGCGATCCACCAGTTGACGCTGGTGCCGACCAATTCACCGTCACCCGGTTCCCTCCAAGCGTCGCCACCACTGTTGTTGGCGCACTCGGAACCGTTGAGGGGGTGAGATACCCGGTAGCTGCTGAGACCTGGCCGAGGCCGTGAAGGTTTTCGGCTTGGACCACAAAGGTGTAGTGCTCACCGTTGGTGAGACCACGAATCACGCAACTGAGTGCACCAGTGGTTGAACAGGTCTTCCCACTTGGAATTGCCGTGACGAGATAGCCCGTAATTGGTGACCCACCAGTATCTGCGCTGGCAAACCAGCGAATGGTGGCTCGACCATCCCCTCGGCTCGCAGCGACACCGAGTGGCGAGGTGGGCAGCCCCGATGGCATGGCAGAAATTGGGTCGGCCATGTCACTCGTTCCAACTTCAGTCACCGCCACCACGGTCAACCAGTAGGCCTGCCCATTGCTCAGTCCCTCAATCGTGCACGAGGTGCTGTCGACTGTTGAGCACAGTCCCGCTTGGCTAGAACCAACAGAGGCCGTCGCGACGTAACCCAAGATCCGAGTCCCGCCATCAGATGCAGGCGGCGACCACGAGACGGTGACGGTTCCATCATCACCAGACGCTGAAAGATCGAGCGGCACACTCGCCACATCGGCCGCAGTGACTTGCCCTGAGGGCGTTGAAGGTGGGCTGTCGCCTTCGATGCTCGTGGCGACAACCGTGAACGAATAGATCGCCCCCTGCTCAAGACCAGTCACGGTGCAGTTGAGGGCTTCTGTGGTCTGACAAGCAAGTGCACCGTCAGCAAAACTCACGGTGTAGTTCGTGATGGGTGTTCCGCCATCATGCAGCGGTGCGTGCCACGACACCGCAGCAACCCCGTTCGCATTGGTCGCTGTGAGGTCAAAGGGTGCATCAGGTGCTCGTGCAGGGCGCACCACCTCAGCAAAGGTCCATGGACTACTTCCCGTGGCATTGATGGCGGAAACGACAACGGTATAGATCGTGCCATTGACCAAATTGGTGAGATCACAGGTCAACTCTGTTGTCGCACACGAGGCAACAATCTCGCCGTCAACGCTTGCTTCGACTTGGTAGCCAAGAATTGGCGTTCCCCCATCATCATCTGGCGGGAACCACGACACCGTGGCCATGGCATCGCCATGAACGAGCGCCACGCTGAGCGGTTGGCTGGGAACAGCAATTGGAATCACTGCTCGCGAGTTGAGTGAAGGCTCACCACTTCCGAGTTCGTTAGATGCCGTAACGACAAAGGTGTAGCTCGTGCCATTTTCAAGTCCGTCAACAGTGCAGTAGAGGTTGGTTGAGGAAGAACACGTGGCCCCTCCT
>CANGPX010000028.1 GCA_947456095.1 Acidimicrobiaceae bacterium | reverse complement strand
GCCAGGGGCCAAGTATGCAATTGGCCCAGTGATCGCAGACGGGTTTTACTACGACTTTGATCTCCCTGACGGAGCTCGATTCTCTGACAGCGACCTTGAGCGCATTGAAGCGACCATGCGCCAAATTGTGGGGGAGAACCAGCCGTTCGTGCGCAGTGAACATTCCGTTGATGAGGGTCTTTCACTCTTTGCCTCGCAGCCGTATAAGTGCGAGATCATCCAAGCAGTTGGTCCTGACGTTGGTGAAGTTGATGCCGCTCCACAAACCGTTGGTGGCGCTGTTGTTGTCTCGGCGTACCGAAACTCAGCTGAATTTGTTGACCTGTGCCGTGGACCGCACGTGCCGTCAACGGCAAAGCTCGGACATTTCAAACTTCAACGCGTTGCTGGTGCCTACTGGCGTGGCGATGTGAAACGCCCGCAACTCCAGCGCATCTATGGAACGGCGTTCGAATCAAAAGAGGCGCTTGAGCAGCACTTGTTCTTCTTGGAAGAAGCAAAGCGTCGTGACCACCGGATCCTTGGAAACGAACTTGACCTGTTCAGTTTCCCCGAGGAAATTGGGCCTGGCCTCGCGGTCTTTCACCCAAAGGGCGGAACCATTCGTCGCGTCATGGAGGACTACTCCCGTAAGCGCCACGTTGAAGAGGGATATGAGTTTGTCTACACCCCACATGTGACCAAGGGCGACCTGTTCGTGACGTCAGGACACCTTGAGTGGTATGCGGAGGGGATGTATCCCCCCATGGAACTCGACGACGGCCAGCAGTACTACTTGAAGCCCATGAATTGCCCATTCCACACCCTCATCTTCAAGTCGCGTCAGCGCTCATATCGAGACCTGCCCATTCGGTACTTCGAATTTGGGTCGGTGTACCGCTATGAGTTGTCAGGTGCTGTCCACGGTCTCACCCGAGTTCGGGGAATGACTCAAGACGATGCGCACATCTTTTGCACCAAAGAACAGATGGAAGCTGAACTCACGAGCTTGTTGACGTTCGTGCTTGATTTACTGCGAGAGTTCGGACTGTCGGACTTTTACCTCGAACTCTCTACGCGCCCGCCGCTCAAGTCGGTTGGCTCTGATGAAGACTGGGACGTTGCGACCGAAACGTTGCGAACAGTTGCGAATGGTGCGAACCTCGAACTCGTCCTTGATGAAGGCGGCGGTGCGTTCTACGGTCCAAAGATCTCAGTGCAAGCGCGAGATGCGATTGGCCGAACGCACCAGATGTCGACTATTCAGTTGGACTTCCAGACTCCGCAGCGCTTTGAGGCTGAATTTGTTGGCAATGACAACGCAAAGCATCAGCCAATCATGATTCACCGCGCGCTGTTCGGCTCAGTCGAGCGGTTCATGGCGATCTTGATCGAGCATTACGCCGGCGCACTGCCGACTTGGCTTAGCCCAGAGCAAGTCCGTGTTCTTCCCGTTCGCGACAACCATGGCGACTACGCAAAGCAAGTGGGCGAGTTGTTGACGAAAGCCAGCCTTCGGGTAAGGGTGGAGCATGCTGATGAGCCGCTCGGATCTCGGATTCGTCGAGCCAAGATGGAAAAGGTTCCCTACGTGCTCGTTGTTGGCGATGACGACGTGGCAAACGGCACGATTGGCATCAACACGAGAGGTGCGGCTGACCCAATTCGTGGCGTCAGTGTTCCGGACTTTTTGGCTCACGTGAGCGAAGAGATTGCTGACCGTACGACGGTGCAATACGGTGCAGAGGCGTAATGGGACTCAGTCAACTCTGGGCTGCATGGCGCAACGACTACGTCGTGAAAGCAACTGCGGATGAGCGAACTGGTGAGTCGGGTGGCTGCGTTTTCTGTGCCTTAAGTGATCTTGATCCAGCGGCAGAAAATGGTGTGCTGGTCCGATCGACGTCGACCTTTGCCGTACTCAATGCGTACCCCTACGGCAGCGGCCACAGTTTGATCCTGCCACGTCGACACGTGGCGTCGCTTTCGGACCTCACTGCGCAAGAACGAGCCGAGTTGTTCGAGTTGCTCTATGAAGTCACCACAGCGCTCGACGGCGCGTACCACCCAGATGGGCTGAACGTTGGCGCCAACCTCGGCCGAGCAGCTGGAGCTGGAATTCCTGCGCATCTTCATCTCCACGCGCTGCCGCGCTGGAGTGGCGATACCAACTTCATGACCGCCATTGCTGAAACCCGAGTGATTCCAGAAAGCCTTGAAGTTGCTTGGGGGAAAATCACCTCAGCACTGACCAACCCGGCCGGCAAAGACCCACTGCACTAAGGTTGAAAAGCAGAGGATGACGTTGTAGCTCAATCGGGCTGCCGCAGGCCTCGGAGGTTTTTATGTTCGATGGACGTTGGCGAACAGGAGTGGACAGAGCTGCCCGCCCCTTTGGTGTGTTCTTAGTCAAAGCTGGCGCAACTGCTGATCTCATGACGTTCAGTGGCGTGTGCTTTGCCATCGCCACTGCTGTCGCTGTTGGAACGGGGCACTTTCCTCTCGGCATTGTGCTGTTGACCTTGACAGGTTTTCATGACGCGCTCGATGGAGCGGTGGCAAAAGTTGCCGGAACGTCATCGGTGCGCGGTGCATTTTTTGACTCAGTTGCTGATCGTCTGACTGATGCGATTTTGCTTGGTGGCGTTGCCTACTGGCTCTCGGTCCACCGCAGTGGATCGATTGAACTCTTGCCCTTTGCCATTTTGACGGTGTCGTTCTTGATCTCGTATGAGCGGGCCAAAGCAGAGTCGCTTGGCCTCTACGCCAAGGGCGGACTCATGGAGCGAGCAGAACGCACGATTTTGCTTGGTGTTGCCCTTCTTGGCCCCTCAATTCTCGTACCGACGCTGTGGGTACTGCTTGGCCTGACCACGTGCACGGCTTTTGGTCGTTTTCTCCGCGTCTGGCGCCAGGCATCAGGTCAAGATGAAGACACCCGCTTTGCGCTTCGGATGGCGCAAGCAAAAACCTATTGGCGAGATGCCCAGCACGGCACCTGGCGACCGAAGTCTCGCGATGCACAAGTGACAGCGAAGGCACTCGGTGGCCGTCGAAGTCGTCGCGGCGCACAAGAAAGCCACTCGCGCCGTGACAATCAACAAAACTCATAAGCGCAGGTCTTGGTGAAGACAAAACTCTTCGTCATTCTCTTTGCCGTTCTCGAACGCATTCCTGATCGCGTTGGAATTGCCGTTGCTTCGTTTGTGGCTGGTCTTCTTGGGCGTCGCCAAAGTGCAACTCGCAACACGGTGACGGCAAATGTCCGGGCCATGCTCGAGGCAACAGCGCATGGTGCGCCCATTGACGAAGGTCTCGTGAAGCGCCTCGTTCAGCGAAATTTCAAGACCTATGGTCGCTACTGGGCTGAAGGAGCCACCTTGGCGGCGGTGAGTGGATCGTCGATCTCGAGCCGCATGGTGATTGCCGAAGGCGAAGACATTCTGCGAGCAGCCTTGGCTAAGGGAAATGGCGTGGTCTTGGCGCTGCCTCACGTTGGATCGTGGGAATGGGGCGGAGCGTATCTGGCGCACGTTGGACTGGCCATGACTGTCGTGGCCGAACGCTTGGAGCCCGAAGAACTCTTTCAGTTCTTCGTCGAAAAGCGCACAGCAATGGGTCTTTCGGTTGTTCCCCTTGGGCCAGATGCAGGGACCGCATTAACGAAACACTTGAGAAACGGTGGCATCGTTGGACTGCTGTGCGACCGAGACATTCTCGGCGGCGGCCAGCCAACGACGCTGTTTGGGCACCCAGTTACCGTGCCAAAGGGGCCAGCGACTTTGGCGCTTCGAACGGGAGCCACCTTGCTTGCTGCAATTGGCTACTCAGGTCCAAATGGTCAACACATGGCCCTGATTCAAGGACCACTTGATACGAATCGAGTTGATGGTTTGCGTGCTGATGTGACACGCGTCACAGAATCCCTCACGCGAACCATTGAAGGACTCATTGCTCGCACCCCAGACCAATGGCATGTGTTCACGCCGGTCTATGACGAAGCGACGACGGCACGGATCTTGTCGTGAGGATTGGGCTCGTTTCCCCCTATTCGCTCAGTGCTGTTGGTGGGGTGCAAGGCCAAGTTGTTGGACTTGCGCTCGCACTCAAACAGCGAGGCCACGAGGTCATTGTTGGCGCACCAAGTCCAGTTGGCCCAGTGGCAGAGCACTTGCGATTGAAGGGAATTTCACTCATTGATGGTGGGGGAACGCTTTCGATTCCGGCCAATGGTTCGGTGGCTCCTATTTCCCTCAATCCCTTGGCTGCTCTTCGAGTCCGTCGCCGTTTTGCCTTGGCCAATTGTGACGTCATTCACTGTCATGAGCCGTTGGCGCCACTGCTCAGTTACGGACTGGTCTTGTCTCCGCCAGCTCCACTCGTTGCCACCTATCACCGAGCCGGGGGAGGTAAACTGCTGCACCTGCTCGCACCGGTTCGACCGCTCTTTGGCCGAAGATTTGCTGCAAGCTTCGCCGTTTCTCACGCGGCAAAGGACTTTGCCAAGTTCGTCACGAGTGCACAACCAACAGTTGTCTTCAACGGGATGGACTTGTCTGCACTTGATGCAGCAACGCCAAAAGTCTTGAGCGATCAGTCAATTTTCTTCCTCGGTCGCCACGAAGAGCGCAAAGGTTTGTCGGTGCTCCTTCATGCCCATGAACAACTCGGGCAAGCAACCTTGCTTATAGGCGGCAGTGGTCCTCAGACCGAAGGTCTGAAGAGACGCTTTCCTGAATCAGCGACGAGAAAGTGGCTTGGTCGCATCAGCGATGAAGACAAATATGGCTATCTGCGTGGCGCAACGATCACCTGCGCTCCGTCGTTAGGTGGTGAATCCTTTGGGGTCATTGTCCTTGAAGCACTCGCGGCATCATCCATTGCGGTGATCTCAGCTCTTGATGGCTATCGAGAAGCTGCAGCAGGTCATGGAATTGAGTTTGCTCCTGGCGATATTGATGGCCTCCGTCGTGCGTTGGCTGAAGCACTGCAGTGTGCGAACAGTGGTGAGGGAGTGGGATCAGCTCTGGCCAAGGCTTCGGCTCGAAACCATGGAGCAAATTGGTCAATGGATCGACTCGCACAAATCTATGAAGCGACCTACGCACAAGTGATGGTCTCGCAAAATCCGGGAGAATCTTCGGCGTGAAGATGAGCCGGTAGCCTTAGCGTCATGGCGCAGCGAAAAGGACAGCGAAATCGAGGACGCCGCAGCAACGATCGTGGCCGTGGTGGCGTCGAGGCGCCTGTCGTGCTGCCGCCTTCAGCCGAAACCAGTTTGTTTGGATTTGAAGTTGGCGCTGATGAGGTCGCGGTAAACCTGGCCTCAGCGCGAAAAGTAGCGGCTTTTGCCGTTGGGCTGCCCGTTGCTGGTGTCGTGACGCTGCTTACAGGTATTGCCCTCGTGGTGTTGGTTGGATATGTTGCCCTCCTTGTCGCCATTGTGCTGGGACTTGGCGCAGGAGCCTTTGCGACCCGCCAACTTGAAAAGTCTGCAACCCCTTCAACCTTGGCCCTCATTGGAGCACGAAAGGTCGAAGCGCAAGAGGTGCCGAGATTGGCCAATTTGGTCGATTCCATGGTGGCAACAGTGGGTCTGGCAACACCGGTGCTGTGTGTGATTGACGACGAGGTCATCAATGCTTGTGCAGTTGGCCACGGGGAATCAGCCACGCTGATTGTCACGAGTGGTCTGCTCGAAAAACTCGATCTCATTGCATTAGAAGGCGTTGTTGCGCATGAACTTGCCCACCTGCGCCGTGGAGATGGCCATCGTGGAGCGGTGGCGGTTGCGGCGGCAAAGCGTGGTTTTGGCACAGGTTCAAGCGAAAAACTCCACGCCAGTGTTGGCCGTGGCCGCGAGCTTCGCGCTGATCAAGTTGGAGCGGCATCGGTTCGCTACCCGCGTGGCATGGCGACGGCACTCACGCTGTGCGAACAAGGCGGAGAACCGTTGAAAACATCATTTTTTCGCACTTCTGCGTTCAGTGCAACGCGCTGGTTGTGGTTTGATCCCATGGTGACAGATCGCTCTACTGAGTCGGCCATGGATAACCATGATGCAACCTCGCTTCGCCTCGCTGTTCTTGAAGAGTGGTAAGCAACACCTCCGAATGAGTTGACGAACCTCGTCGGTAAGATGTGGCTATGACTGAGCCAAACTCCTCTCGCACTACTGGAACCTTTACGGTCAAGCGTGGCCTTGCTGACATGCTTCGTGGCGGCGTCATCATGGACGTGGTCAACGCCGAACAGGCGAGAATCGCTGAGGATGCAGGTGCCGTGGCGGTGATGGCGCTTGAGCGTGTTCCCTCCGACATTCGTCGTGACGGTGGAGTTGCTCGCATGAGCGACCCCGCCCTCATTGAAGAGATCCAAGCAGCGGTCTCTCTCCCGGTGATGGCGAAGGCTCGCATTGGTCACTTCGCCGAAGCCCAGATTCTCCAGGCCTTGGGTGTTGACTACATTGACGAGTCAGAGGTCTTGACCCCAGCTGATGAGGCACACCACATTGACAAGTGGGCTTTTGAAATCCCCTTTGTCTGTGGAGCGACCAATCTCGGTGAAGCTCTTCGCCGCATTGCTGAAGGTGCTTGCCTCATTCGCTCGAAGGGCGAAGCAGGAACTGGCAATGTCGTCGAAGCCGTTCGTCACTTGCGCTCGATTTCCTCGTCAATTCGTGAGATTCGTCAAGCTGATGCAAGTGAGTTGTTCACGATTGCGAAGAACCACCAGGCACCAATTGGACTCATTCAAGAGATTGCCGAGACGGGAAAGTTGCCCGTCCCGCTGTTTTGCGCTGGCGGAATCTCAACTCCAGCCGATGCCGCACTCGTGCTGCAGCTTGGCGCCGAGGCGGTCTTTGTTGGTTCAGGAATCTTTAAGAGCTCAAACCCACAACTGTTCGCCCGTGCCATTGTTGAAGCCTCGACCCACTTCGAAGATGCTGCAGCCGTGGCCAAGGCTTCCCGTGGACTTGGGGCTGCCATGGCTGGTCTTGAGACGGCAACCCTCGAGAGCCGGTACGCCGAGCGCGGCTGGTAGTGGTGGGCCTTCGCCCAGTTGGCATTTTGGCGCTCCAAGGCGATGTTCGAGAACACCGGGCGGTTTTGGAAGCCATTGGTCACGAAGTCGTGAGTGTGAAGACTCCTTTGGACCTTGAAAAAGTCAGCGCAGTGGTCCTGCCCGGGGGTGAGTCAACCGCCATCAGTTTGTTACTCAAATCAAGTGGCCTCCTCGGTCCACTGCGAAACCGCATTGCTGAAGGAATGCCAACCTTTGGAACCTGTGCTGGCCTCGTGCTCCTTGCCCGCTCGATTCTTGATGGTCGCGCTGACCAAGTGCAGCTCGACGGCATTGACGCAGTCGTTCGCCGCAATGGTTTTGGCCGCCAACGGTTTTCCTTTGAGACAAGCGCTCAAGGGGCTTCTACCTTGGCTGGCGAGACGCTTCCGGCGGTGTTTATCCGAGCTCCGCTGATTGAATCGGTTGGCGATGACGTTGAAGTGCTCGCCACTATTGAGCGAGATGGCGGCAACACTCCTGTGCTGATCCGGCAAGGTTCTGTGTTGGCTGGATCGTTTCACCCAGAGCTGACTGCTGACCGTCGTTGCCACGAATTGTTCTCCGCGATGGTTGAACAGGGCACTGCTCAGTCAACCTTGTAGGATTTTGAGCGAAAGACTCGAGAGGAATCCATGTCCGGTCACTCCAAATGGGCCACCACGAAGCACAAAAAAGGTGCCAAAGATGCAGCTCGAGCGAAGTCATTCGCCAAGCTCATCCGACAAGTCGAAGTTGCCGCTCGTGAAGGCGGTGGTGACATCAACTCCAACGCGACCTTGCGAACAATGTACGCAAAGGCTCGTGATGCCTCTGTTCCGCTCGACACCATTGAGCGGGCAATCAAGCGGGGAACTGGCGAACTTGAAGGCGTTCGCTACGAAGCCATCACCTACGAGGGATACGCCCCAGGTGGAGTTGCGGTCATTGTCGAGACCTTGACGGACAATCGCAATCGAACTTCGGCTGAAGTGCGCCACTTGTTCTCGAAGAACGGTGGTTCCATGGCTGAACCAGGTGCGGTGTCGTGGCAGTTCGAGCGTCGTGGGGTCATTGGCGTTGACCGATCTGCTGATGAGGACCTCCTCATGGAAGCATTGATGGATGCTGGAGCCGACGACTTGGCTGACGACGGTGCCCAGTGGACCGTAACGTGTGAGGCAACCGAGACCCATGCAGTCAAGACCGCACTTGAAGCCGCAGGATTCACGATTTCAAGTGCTGAACCTTCACTCGTGCCCTCGCAAACTGTTCCGGTCGAAGACGCTGCAGAAGCCACAAAACTCCTCCGTTTGCTCGACTCAATTGATGATCACGATGACGTTCAGGCTGTTCACGCCAACGCTGACATCCCTGATGCGATTCTTGAGGCCTACGAGGGCTAGCGAGCGTCCGCCACTGTTGGGCAAAGTGTGGCTAGTATCGAACACGTGTTCGTTCTTGGAATTGACCCAGGTTTAACCCGCTGCGGATTTGGTGCAGTGCGCCGGACGGGAAGCGGTGGCGAGTTTGCCGCCGTTGCTGCTGGGGTGATTGAAACCGACCCAGCCCATGAATTGCCAGCGAGGCTTGGCGTGTTAGCCACAGAGCTCAATTTGCTCTTTGATGAGATTCGTCCCGATGTCGTCGTCGTCGAGCGAGTGTTTTTTCAAACCAATGTGCGAACCGCGATGTCGGTTGCCCAAGCATCGGGTTTGGCCATTGCTGCTGCAGCGGTTCGAGAGATTGCCGTCGTGCAGATGACCGCCAATGAAGTGAAGTTGGCACTGACTGGTTATGGGGCGGCGACCAAGCTGCAAGTCCAAGCAATGGTTGCTCGGCAACTTGGCCTGAATCAACCACTGAAGCCCGCCGACGTGGCCGACGCATTGGCACTTGCCATTGCGCACCTGAGTACGGCGCCGGTTTCAGCTGCCATTGCCAAGGCGGTGGCGAAGTGATTGGGTACTTACGCGGAATTGTTCGCGACTACGAATCGCCGGGAGCCGTGCTCATTGATGTTGGCGGGGTTGGCTACAAAGTCGTGACAACCCCAGCATCGGCTCATGCTTGGCAAGGTGCGTCAGGCGAAGTTGAAGTGCACGTGCATACCCACGTTCGAGAAGATGCCATTGTGCTGTTTGGCTTTGCCGAACAACGGGAACGAAAAGCCTTTGAGGTGTTGCTCTCTGCCCATGGTGTTGGCCCATCGCTCGCGCTTGGCATTCTTGCGACCTTGTCGCCTTCAGCACTTGCAGAAGCCGTTGAAAGCGAAGATCCCGATTTGCTCACCGTGGTTCCCGGCGTTGGGAAGAAAACCGCACAGCGTCTCGTCCTTGACTTGAAGGGCAAATTTGACCCGCCCGTAGGTGAATCAAGCACACGTGTTCTTCTTGGGCAAAGCAGTGTGATGACCGAGGTGCGCTCTGCACTCGAGGGACTTGGTTTTAGCGCCCAAGAAGCTGCGCAAGCAGTTGATGCACTTGATGAAACGTTAAGTCTTGAAGCAGCTCTCAAGATTGGCCTCCAACGATTGGCGAGTAGGTGAGCACCGGTCGGCGCGACGTCTTGGCCGCCCTTGGCGAGCCGGTCGATGCAGCCGTTCGTGCGGTGGCGCCTGCTGCGACCGAAGATGAACGAACGGTCGAAGCAACACTTCGTCCACGGTCGCTCGATGAATTTGTCGGCCAGCCCCAGCTTCGAGAGCATCTCAGGATTGTCCTCAATGCAGCTCGCGCTCGGGGTCAAGCGGTGGATCACCTGCTCTTTGCTGGCCCACCTGGTCTTGGCAAGACGTCACTCGCCGGCATTGTCGCCGCCGAGCTCGGCGTTGGCCTCCGGATCACTTCAGGTCCAATTTTGCAACGTGTTGGCGATTTAGCTGCACTGTTGACTGACCTCCAAGACGGCGACGTGTTGTTCATTGATGAGATTCACCGACTCGGCAAGGCCATTGAAGAAGTCCTCTACCCGGCAATGGAAGATGGAAAGCTCGACCTCATGGTCGGCAAAGGCCCCCAGGCGCGCTCCATTCGACTTGATTTACCTGCCTTCACCTTGATTGGGGCAACGACGCGTATTGGCCTCGTCGCAGCACCGCTTCGCGACCGGTTTGGTTTCGTGGGTCGGCTCGATCTCTATGAACCTCGCGAACTTGCTGATGTGGTGAAACGTTCAGCGGCAATTCTCGGTGTTGAGATTGCTGACGAGGGAGCTCTTCAGATTGCCGGTCGGTCTCGGGGCACACCTCGCATTGCCAACCGACTGTTGCGAAGGGTGCGAGATTTCGTTGAAGTTCGCAACTTAGGGGCCATCTCTCAAGCTGCGGCGAGTGAAGGCCTCACTGTTTTTGGCGTGGATGAACTTGGCCTCGACAAAGTTGACCGGTCAATTTTGGAAGTGCTGTGTGTGCGATTTAACGGTGCGCCAGTTGGTCTCACGACGCTTTCGCAAGTCGTTGGCGAAGAGACCGACACCATTGAAGAGGCCTATGAGCCGTTCTTGCTTCAGCGAGGCCTCATTCAACGAACTCCACGAGGTCGAATGGCGACTCGAGCCGCGTATGCCCATCTTGGACTCGAGGCTCCTGCGGATCTGCTGTAGCAAGCACCGTCCCGTGCCGACTAAGCAGAGGCTCCTCGGCTAGGGTGAGAGGCCGTCAGGCCTGTCGGCCTATTGAGAGGCAACCATGCACCAACTACTCCACGTTCTCGCTGCTGAAGCAACGACCAAGAAGCAACAAAGTTTGCTGCCCACCATCATCATGATGGCGATCTTTGCCGGGGTGTATTTCTTCTTCCTTCGACCAAAACGCCAGGCGCTGAAAAAAGCACAAGCAGTGACCAAAACCTTTGATATTGGCGATGAAGTGATCACGATTGGTGGCCTCGTTGGCACCGTGTTGATCATTGATGAAGAAGAGGGCCGAGTGCTGTTGAGCACAGGTCTTGGCGAGACGCAAACCCATGTCATGTTTCTAAGGCAAGCCATCAAGGGCCGCGCACCGGTCAAGAAGGAAGCAACCCCTGCAATTGAGCAAGGCAGCGAAGACAACTCCGGAGACAGCGAGCAGTGAAGAAAGAGCGTCGTGCCGATTCGCGAGCGACGAGAGCTCTCTGGCTCAGTCTGCTCACGGTAATTGTCGTCTCCATTGGTGCCTTTGGGGCAACCTTCATTGCCAATTGGTCTCCTCGCCTTGGTCTTGACTTGGCTGGCGGGTTGTCGGTCGTCTACCAACCTGCTCGCCCCATCAATGCTTTGGAAATGGCTCAGGAAATCTCAATCCTTTCCAACCGAGTCAACGCCTCAGGTGTCTCGGGCGCCAGCGTCCAACAGCAAGGTACGAACATCGCCGTCACTGTTCCTGGCGTCAAAGATGCTCAAGCGATCCTCAAGACACTCGGATCAACTGCACAGTTGTATATCCGCCCCGTTATTTGTTACGCCCCTCCGCTGACGAACGATAAGAAGAAGCACTTGCCGGTTGGAACACCAATCCCGGCCTGCACGCAGCAATATCAGGTGACGACCTCGAATTACTCGTCGAACAGCGCCACGACTGATCCGAAATATCAGTACTTCCCCTCGACAAAAGCCGCCAAGGACGTCCAAAGCGACACGGTGCTTCTCGGTCAAGCGGGTGCTGGCGCAACCGGTGGTCGCTATGTGCTTGGACCCGCACCGATCACTGGTCGGGCGATTAAGTCAGCCACCGCCAATATCGACCAAACTGGCGCTTGGGTTGTTGACTGCACGTTGACGAGTGTTGGTTCTGCGCAGTGGGATGCCGTTGCTCAGCAGTACTTCCACTTGCCAGTAGCCATTGAACTCGACGGCCAAGTCCAATCAGCCCCGGTGATCTCACCCGGGTCAGCAACGTTCCAAAGCTATGGCGGAACGGTCCAGATTTCGGGAAGTTTCACCGCTCAGTCGGCGAAAGAATTGGCCACAGCGTTGACTTATGGCTCACTGCCGGTTTCGCTGATTGAGTTGCAAGCTCAAACCGTTTCACCAACGCTTGGACACTCATCGCTCGTTGCTGGTCTTGGTGCTGGTCTTGCTGGTCTTGCCATTGTGTTGCTCTACGTGATTCTCTACTACCGAGCCTTAGGTCTCGTCATTGTTTCGGGTCTGGCACTCACGGCACTGTTGTTGTGGGCCATCATCTCGGCTCTTGGCCACACGTCACTTGCTCCGAGTTTTACTTTGGCTGGCGTCACCGGTCTGATTGTGTCGATTGGTATCACTGTTGACTCGTACATTGTCTATTTCGAACGACTGAAGGACGAGACCCGCACGGGACGAACGGTGAGAACTTCAGTTGACCGCGGTTTTAAGAGTGCATGGCGAACGGTGTTGGCTGCTGACCTTGTCTCGCTGCTTGCGGCAGTGATTTTGTATGAACTCGCCCTCGGAGATGTTCGAGGCTTTGCGTTCTTCCTCGGCCTTTCAACCATCCTCGACATTGTGATTACCTACTACTACACCCGACCCCTCGTGTATCTGTTGGGTCGAAACGAACGGGCAACTGGCGGTTCGCGATTTGGTGTTGCTCGAGGACTTGCTGTTGAGGCGGAGGTGGCCCAGTGACCAACGTCGAACAAACACAGAAGCGCCCAGGAGCGTTCCGTCGCCTGTACCGAGGCGAAACGAATTTGCGCATTGTGGCGCGCCGAAAGACGTGGTTCTCGATTTCCTTTGCGATTATTGCCTTAGGGATGCTGTCGCTTGGTCTTCGAGGTTTTAACTTCGGTATTGAATTCGAAGGTGGAACGTCGTGGTCAGTCTTGGCCAACGGCTCAACCGTCGAGCAGATGACCATTGCAGTCAACAATGCCGGTCTCGTCGATGCATCCGTTGTCGAACTCGGCAATGGCAAGGGACGCACCTTGCAGGTTCAAGCCCGAGTCAACTCACTCACGACTGGGGGTGATGCTGCACTCAACACCAAGGTGATCACCGCCATGGCCTCGGCTGCTCACACTGAGTACAACCAGGTTTCAGTCTCCCAAGTTGGCCCTTCGTGGGGAGGCGACGTCACAAAACGCGCCCTGTGGGCACTGCTCGTATTCTTCATCGCCGTTGGTATCTACATCTCGTTCCGCTTTGAGCCAAAGATGGCCCTCGCAGCGTTCTTGGCCATGTTGCATGACTTGTTGATCACTGTTGGTGTGTATTCCATTTTCAACTTTCAGATCACCCCTGACACGGTGGTGGCTGTGCTCACCATTCTTGGTTACTCGCTGTATGACACCGTTGTGGTGTTCGACCGAGTGACGGACAATGTTCGTCAAATGGGCTCAACCGGCAATCTCACCTATTCAGAGATGGTGGACCTGTCACTCAACCAAACCTTGGCTCGATCGCTCAATACGTCACTCGTTGCGATTCTGCCCGTGTTGTCGGTGCTTGGCATTGGTGCTTTGCTGCTCGGTGCAACGACATTGCTCAACTACGGCGTGGCGCTGTTTGTTGGCCTGCTCGCTGGAACCTATTCCTCGCTGTTCATTGCTGCCCCAGTGCTTGCCATGGCAAAAGAGCGTGAGCAGAAGTACATTGCCCTGCGTGAGCGCCTTGCCTCTCGTCGTGACCGAGTTGGCTCAGTGAGCCCAGCAGAATCTGCTCGCCAACGTGGCCAAGGTGGAGCGGCTGAAGCTGCAGTCAAGGTTGAAGGCACGATTCGCCCAACTGGTCCGACCTTTGTTCCTGGCGCATTGGCTGCATCGCCTCGAGGTCGCACTCAGCGAGGGAAAAAGCGTCGCTAACGAGCTCTGGGGAGCGCCAAAGTCTCTGGCATCGGCGGTAGCCTGAGATGATGACGGAGCCCAAAGGAGCGGTACCAGTGATTGAGGACTGGTCCCTCGACGCTCTCATGGCCCCGGTGCTGGCGGAATTTCACCAACGTCGACCTGGTGAAGACGACGCCATGATCACCCTGGCGGCCAAGTTGGCTGAGTCGGCTCATGGGTCACAGCTGCGAAAGTCTGGCGAGCCGTATGTGACGCACCCCATTGCCGTGGCGGGAATTGCTGCGAGTTTGGGACTCGATGCCATCACCATCGCAGCCGCGCTTCTTCATGATGCCGTTGAAGACACGCTCGTTACCTTGGCTGACCTTGAGCGAGAATTCGGCACGGCTGTTGCCACCGTTGTCGATGGGGTGACAAAACTTGACCGGCTCCACTTTGATTCCAAAGAAGCTCAACAAGCAGCCACGATTCGCAAAATGTTCATTGCCATGTCAACAGATTGGCGGGTACTGCTCATCAAGTTGGCTGACCGCCTCCACAACATGCGAACCTTGGGAAGCCTTGAAGAGTGGAAGCAGCGCCGCACGGCTCAAGAAACAATGGATATCTATGCGCCACTTGCGCATCGTCTTGGCATTCAACAGATCAAGTGGGAACTTGAAGACCTGTCGTTTCGAGCACTTCACCCAAAGCGCTACACCGAAATCGCACAAATGGTCCGGTCAAGAGCTCCACTTCGTGAGCAGCAGATCACGACGGTGGTATCGACACTTCGAGCGCAATTTGATGCCGTAGACATTGACGCTGAAGTCACGGGTCGACCAAAGCACCTCTGGAGCATCTACGAAAAGATGGTCGTTCGAGGACACGAGTTCGATTCCATCTACGACCTTGTTGGCATTCGAGTCATTGTTGATTCGGAGAAAGATTGTTGGGCCACCCTCGGCATGGTTCATGCCATGTGGGCCCCGGTTCAGGGTCGCTTCAAGGACTACATCAACGCGCCGAAGTTCAACTTGTATCAGTCGCTGCACACGACGGTGATTGGCCCTGAAGGCAAGCCCATTGAAGTCCAAGTACGCACCCATGAAATGCACCGCCGTGCCGAATATGGGATCGCTGCGCACTGGAGCTACAAGGAAGAGTCCTCGGCTCAAGAGCTTGCGTGGATGCAACGCATTGCTGATGTTGACCAAGACAACGATGATCCAATCGCGTTTCTCGCTGCACTGAAGTTTGACTTGGAGCAAGACGAGGTCTACGTCTTTACCCCAAAGGGCCGGGTCATTGCCTTGCCAGCACGTTCGACTCCGATTGATTTTGCGTATGCCATTCACACTGACGTTGGCCACAGGTGCATTGGTGCCAAGGTCAATGGTCGCCTCGTGCCGCTCACGACGTCACTTTCGTCAGCCGATTCGGTTGAGATTGTGACGTCGAAGGACCCAAATGCGGGACCAAGTCGCGACTGGCTTACGGTGGTGACTTCCTCGCGCGCTCGCAACAAGATTCGACAGTGGTTCTCAAAGGAACGTCGAGAAGATGCCATTGAATCTGGTCGTGAAGAACTGACCAAAGCTCTCCGCCGAGAAGGTATGCCACTCCAGCGCATCTTGAACTCTGCAGCCCTCGTTGAAGTCGCAGCGTCAATGAATTTGGGCGACCTTGACACCTTGTTCGCCGCTATTGGTGAGCATCAAGCTTCAGTGCAAACCATTGTCCAAAAACTCCAACGCGAACTGAATGGGGGAGACCTTGAGCAATTGCCGACCACGATCAATCGCGGCACACGTCATGGGTCTCATCGTCGCCGTGGCACGGGCGTCTACGTCGAGGGCCTCGATGACGTGATGGTGCAACTCGCACGATGCTGCACCCCAGTGCCTGGCGATCAGATCATGGGCTTTGTCACCCAGGGTCGTGGTGTGTCTGTTCACCGAACAGACTGTTCAAATGCCACTGCGTTATCGGCTGGGTCAAAAGATCGCCTCATTGAGGTGGAGTGGGACGGCGGAAGCCAAGCGACCTTCTTGGCCACCATTGAGGTTCGCGCTTTTGACCGCAGTCGCCTACTGGCCGATGTGTCAAAGGTTGTGGCTGAACATCACTTGAATATCTTGGCCGCTCGGACGCACACTTCTTCTGATCGGACCTGTCGTATGGCGTTCGATATTGAACTCGTCGACCCGGGCCATCTTGTTTCTGTTCTTGGTTCTATTCGCACGCTCGATGGAGTTTTCGATGCATTCCGGCTGCTTCCGGGGAAGGTTCAGGCATGACTGAAGATCACTTCATGGAGCCATTACGCGCCCCAACTGGTACTCACGACCTCATGCCAGGAGCGTCAGCTCGATGGGTGGCGCTGCTTGGGGTGTTTGCTTCTTTGGCTGAGCAATCAGGTTTCGGGCTGATTCACACACCACTGTTTGAAGATGTTCGACTCTTCCGTCGAGGTGTTGGTACTGAAACCGAAGTCGTCGGCAAAGAAATGTATGAATTCACCGACCGTGGTGGCCGGGCCATGGCACTTCGCCCAGAAGGCACGGCCTCAGTTGTTCGAGCGTTTATTCAGCATCACCCAATCCCACCATTTCGAGCCTGGTATGCGACACCAACGTTTCGCTATGAACGCCCTCAAGCTGGTCGCTACCGGCAACATCACCAGGTGGGTGTTGAAGTCTTGGGGGTGGCTGATGCTGACGTTGATGTTGAAGTCTTGGCACTCGCCACTGACTACCTGCAAGGTCTCGGACTCTCGGGGTACACCCTTCGGCTGAATTCACTCGGAGACGGAGCGTGTCGGCCGCAGTATGTGGCGGCTTTGCGTGAGTATCTGACCACGAACAAGTCGTCGCTGTGCGATGAACACCAAGAAAAGATTTCTCTCAATCCCCTTCGAATTCTCGACTGTAAAGACGCGCGCTGCAAAGCAGTGGCGGTTGGCGCACCAACGATGAATGAGGCACTGTGCGACGACTGCGCAGAGCACTTTGCCAGAGTGAGAGAGGGTCTTGACGCCCAAAACATTGCCTATTTCCTCGACGCCAAGTTGGTTCGTGGACTCGATTACTACACAAGAACCACCTTTGAAGTCACTTTGGACTTGGGTGAAGGCGAACTCACCATCCTTGGTGGTGGCAGGTATGACGGTTTGGTGGAAGTCCTTGGGGGAGCGCCAACGCCAGGAATTGGCTTTGGCAGCGGTATTGAGCGAGTGCTTTTGGCTTGCGACCAACAAGGGGTTTTTGAGGTCGAACCAAAGACACCGCTGGCCTACATTGTCGACACCACGGATGGATCTCATGCCCGAGATATCGTGGCCATGCTGCGCAAACAAGGCCTCTTCGTCGAGCGCGCCTACGCAAACCGATCGATGAAATCGCAATTCAAGACTGCTGATCGCTCGGGAGCGCGCTTTGCGCTCGTTGTTGGAGACCGTGAGGCGGCGAATGGAACGGTTACGATTCGAGACTTACGTGGCGGTGGAGATCAAGTCGTGGTTCCTCGAGACACGCTTTTTTCCTCACTTCAAGAACTCGTAGCAAAGAACTGACAAGGACAACTGTGACTACTGACGCCAACCCCACTCCACTGTCGATGCGCACCATGCGCTGTGGTGATGTTCGCGCCACCAATATTGGCCAACAGGTTGTCTTGTGCGGCTGGGTTGGGAAGCGTCGTGAACACGGTGAGCACTTGGCGTTTCTTGATCTGCGCGACTACTCAGGGATTGTCCAGTGCGTGGTTGAAGGCACGGTTGATGTGCGCAGCGAATACGTTGTCCAGATCGCCGGAACCGTTGCTGCTCGCCCTGAGGGCACCGTCAATGATCACCTTTTGACCGGTGAGGTTGAGCTTCACGACTGTGTAGTGACGGTCTTAAATGCCGCCGAGCCTCCTCCCTTTGGCGTCGATGACCGAGCTGATGTTGATGAACCAGCACGATTAAAGCATCGTTACGTCGACCTTCGTCGTCCACGAATGCAGAAGAACCTTCGCCTGCGGGCGAAGGTGAATGCCGCAATCCGTCGGGCTATGGACGTTCAGGACTTCTGCGAAATTGAAACCCCGCTGTTGTGGGCGCCAACTCCAGAAGGTTCCCGTGAGTTCGCTGTGCCCTCTCGGCTCCACCAAGGCCAGTTCTACGCCTTGCCGCAAAGCCCACAGTTGGCCAAACAACTGCTCATGGTGGGTGGATTTGACCGCTACTACCAAATTGCTCGGTGCTTGCGAGATGAAGACCTTCGAGCTGACCGCCAATTTGAGTTCACCCAACTTGACCTTGAGTGTTCGTTCGCCACTGAACAAGAAATTCGGAGTTTCGTGACAACGGCAGTGCTTGATGCAGCAGAAGTGGGAACCGGCGTTCGCCCCGAGGAAGTCGCAACCATGACGTGGGCTGATGCGATTGATCTCTATGGCACTGATAAGCCTGACTTGCGCTTTGAGATGCGTCTCATTGATCTCTCGGAAGTGTTCGCCAACACTGAAGTCAAGGCGTTCTCCGCCTCGACCGTCAAGGCTCTCAAAGTTGACGGTGGAGCGACGATGTCGCGATCACAACTCGACAACTTGGTTGATCGGGCAAAGTCTCTCGGCGCCAAGGGACTTGCCTGGTTCAAAGTCACGGCCACAGAGGGAACCTTGGGTCTTGATTCACCACTCGACCGCTTCTTGACTAGTGAGGAGCGAGCCGGATTCTTGGCAGCGACTGAAGCGAGCGAAGGCGACCTCGTGGTCGTCGTGGCAGACGAGTACCGGCTGACCTGCTCGATTCTCGGTACCTTGAGAGTGGACCTTGGTGGCAAACCGGTTTCTGAAGGGCCCTATAAGTATGTCTGGGTCATTGACTTCCCTCTCTTTGATGGAGTGGACAACGAAGGCCGCCCAGAGGCTGCTCACCACGCGTTCACCATGCCGCACCCAGAAGACTTGGACCGCATTGAATCTGACCCACTGTCAGTTCGAGCACAGTCCTATGACCTGGTGCTCAATGGTTGGGAGCTCGGATCGGGTTCGATTCGAATTCACCGGGCAGACATCCAAGCCCGAGTATTTGCAGCCATGGGCATTGACGGCGAAGAAGCTGAAGCTCGATTTGGATTCTTGCTCGGAGCATTCCGTTTTGGTGCGCCACCGCATGGTGGTTTTGCTTTCGGCATTGACCGACTGGTCGCCATTTTTGCTGGTGAGAACAACATCCGTGAAGTGATTGCGTTTCCAAAGACGCAATCGGGTTCGGATTTGCTGACCGGTGCCCCTTCTGCAATTCCAGCAACGCAGATGGCCGAACTCGGCATTCGCGCGGTGCCAAAGGCAACGTGAGCGAGGATCTCTTCGCTGCGAAAGCAAAAGAGCGCTTGGCTGCGAAGGGTCCACTTGCTGCACGACTTCGACCAAAGCGGTTCGAAGACGTCGTTGGTCAAGATCACCTCATTGGTCCAAGTGGGCCACTTCGAGTTCTCGTTGAACAACAAAGAGTGACCTCGGGGATTTTGTGGGGTCCTCCCGGTACGGGGAAAACCACCCTTGCTCGGCTCATCGCTGAGCACTCACACATGGTGTTCGAACCATTGTCCGCTGTCACCGCAGGGGTCAAAGACGTCCGAGATGCCATTGATCGCGCTACCCGGCGACTCGGAGAGCGCGGCGAGCGAACAATCTTGTTCGTCGACGAGGTGCACCGGTTTTCAAAGTCTCAACAAGATGCACTCCTGCCCGCAGTTGAAGAGGGAACGGTTGTGCTCCTCGGGGCCACGACAGAGAATCCGTTCTTTGAGATCAATGCTCCGCTGCTCTCTCGAGCGACGCTGTGGCGAGTTGCTCCACTCAATACTGCGGCACTTGAAACCCTGGCTGACCGTGGAGCTTTGGAAGAAGGCGCGACGCTGTCAGTCGAGGTTCGGTCAACGCTCATTGCGCAAGTCGATGGCGATGCTCGAGCACTACTGACGACCTTGGAAGTCGCCGCAGCACTTGCGTTAGCTCGAGGTGGTGAGGGTTCTGCCTTGGTGAGCGAAGGCGATCTGCTTGCTGCGAGGTCAGGAGTGATTCTCAATCGCTCGAGCGATACGCACTACGACCAAGTCTCAGCCTTCATCAAATCAATCAGAGGTTCGGACCCAGATGCTGGGCTCTACTGGATGCTCCGACTCCTCAATGCTGGGGAAGATCCGATCTTTTTGGCCCGTCGACTCGTGATCTTGGCTTCAGAAGACATTGGCATGGCTGATCCAATGAGCCTGGTTCTCGCAAGTGCGGCCGCAGATGCCGTTCGACTCGTTGGTCTTCCTGAAGCCAAACTCAACATGGCCCAAGCAGTGATTCATCTGGCGCTTGCGCCAAAGTCCAATTCGGTGACCGTTGCCCTCGGGCTCGCTGAACGTGACGCCGCATTGCCTCGCCACGATGTTCCAGCCCATTTGCGCGATGGCCACTACGCCGGCGCCAAAGCGCTTGGACATGGTGTGTCGTATCGCTACCCGCACGATGATCCTCGAGGTTTTGCTGATCAGCCGTACCGACCAGAAGACCTTGAAACCCATGAGTACTACCGCCCACTTGCCCATGGGTCAGAACCTCAACGAAGTGCTTGGCGAGCAAGTCGTCGTGGTGGCGACCTGCCTTCAGAAGACGCCTAATCGCCCGGTAGGCTGGAGTCATGCGTGCGAACGAACTCCGCAAGGCCTTTACCGACTATTTCGTGGCCCGAGGCCATATTGAAGTCCCCTCGGCCAGCCTCATCCCGCACGACCCGACGGTGTTGTTCACCATTGCTGGCATGGTGCCGTTCAAGCCCTATTTCACCGGCGATGAAGTGGCTCCGTTTTCTCGCGCTACTTCGGTGCAGCGTTGCATCCGTACGTCTGACATTGACATCATTGGCACAACGCAGCGCCACGGAACCTTTTTCGAGATGCTTGGGAATTTCTCGTTTGGCGACTACTTCAAGCCTGAAGCGATCACGATGGCATGGGGGCTGCTCACCGAGGTGATGGGACTTGATCCAGATCGCCTCT
>CANGPX010000027.1 GCA_947456095.1 Acidimicrobiaceae bacterium | reverse complement strand
TCATCGGCGTATCCACCGGCCATGAGGCGATTTGCCATGAGGTGCAAGATCGGGTTCACGTGAGTGAAGTACTCGAGATACCCCTCACAGAGATAGTTAATCGCTCCATCGCCTGTTTTCGAGGGAAAGAGTCGGTTCTTCGGGCACTCACCTCGGCATTGGCTGAGTACTGGACACGTTGTGCATTGCGTTGGCAGGGTGTCTTTCTTCGCTTGGCCAAAGGCTCGCTGGGCTTGGCTGCTCACAAGATCACCAAGGTGGGTGTCCAAAATGTTGCCGAGCAAGTGCTCTTCGTCAACGAAGTGATCACAGCTGTACAGGTCGCCATTGTGTTCAAGAGCAACTGCATCGCCACAGGTCTCGGCAAAGATGCACATCCCAGCCGGTGCACCAACAAGTGGAGCGAGTGCTGCATCAATCATTGAGACGTAGACCTCACCAACGTCGAATTTGAACCATTCATCAAACACCGAGGTCAAGAAACTGCCCCAGGCTTTCGGGGTCACGCTCTCGGCTGAAATTTCGCCGTCAGCGTGTTCAACAATGGGAATGAATTGAAAATATCGAAGTTGGAGTTCGTCGCGAAGATAGCGATAGACCTCCAAACCGTGGTCCATGTTGGCGGAATTCACCGTTACGAGCGCATTGATCTCGACGCCGTGACGCTGAAGGACGCTCAAACCACGAAGGACTCGCTCCGACGTTGGATTGCCTTTTTTGTCCACCCGGTAGGCATCGTGAAGATGCGGTGGTCCATCAATTGATACCCCAACGAGAAAACGATGCGCAGCCAACAGTTGCGCCCATTCGTCATCAATCAACGTCGCATTGGTCTGGATGGTGTGCAGGAGGCGAACATGAGGTGGCTTCAGTGCATTGGCAAGCTCAACGGCTCTTGAAAACCAGGCTTTGCCGAGCAGCGTTGGCTCTCCCCCTTGCCACGAAATCGTGATTTCGTCACCTGCGGTCACGTGGAATAACTGGGTGAGATAGGCCTCAAGAACTGGCAGGTCCATGCGAAAGACTGAATCTGGATAGAGATCAGCCTTGTCAAGGAAAAAGCAGTAGGTGCAGTCAAGGTTACAAATCGCACCAGAAGGTTTCGTCAAGACATGAAACCCCAAACTGTTCGGCCAAAGCGATGTTGTAGGAGCACCGTTTCGGGTGAAGTTCACCTTTTGTCTCGCCGTCACGGTGCACTCACTTGGCTCTGCAGCATTGGTCGAGGCTACTGGAACCCAGCTGCTTTGAGCGCCTCATGGACTTGGTGTGTGAGCTCTTGAACACGTTGTTGGGCCGCTGGGTCAACACTCAACTCCAAGGTCAATTTGATGCCCACTGGCTGATCAACACCTGAACGAAGGGCTTCAGTTTGACGAAGGGCTGCTTCGGCAAACGAAGCAACGAATTCCCTGAATTGTTCAATGGGAAGCGTCACCAAGTCGGCGAATGCCTGCAGGAGCTCCAAGCGAAACGCTGGCACGACACCACTTCGAAGATTGATGGCATAAGCAAGCAGACCTTCGTAGCAGCTCCCGAGTTCGGCGGCGACGGCGAGCATGGGTTGAACGTCGCCCACCGGGCGATCAGGGCCAAAGACCATCGCCACGCGATCTGGCGACAGGATGGTTTCGACCTTGTCGGTCAATTCCCCCATGGCGTGAGTCAATGCATCGAGATCAATCGGCGAGGAATCTGGGTGGGCTGGCACGGACGCGACTGGTCCGGCAATGAGGCGTGCATAGGACGCGTCACAGCGATCTAATTGCGCCGCCAACGCACCGGCAAAAAAGGACATCTCCCAACCGGTCCAGCGAGCATCATCAACGCCAAAGGTTCCGCGGTTGGGAATTCCACCAATCACCATGAGGGTCTCATCAAGCGGCGCCATCGCTGGAACCAACGGCGAAGATGCGGCACCATCACCGGACGAAGCCGCTCCTTTCGCCATTCCCCCAGGTTGAGGTGGTGGTGGAGGAAGAGACGGAGGTGGTGGCAGATGCTTCCCGAAAAGACTCACGCTTGCAGTTTGCCGGTTGGTTGTGACCTCAGTGGACCACCATGGTTGAAAAGCGAACAGATGTTCGCTACGCTCTTCACATGGCACTTGAACACCAAAACCTGACTTCGCACTCGTGCGCTCGCCTTCTTGGCTGCTCGGCGGCAACCCTTCGGGCCAATGTTGGAGACACCGCATTCACCGCCGAGCTCCTTGACACCTTGCGACGACAGCCACCGCAGTGGTTGATGGAAGGTCGAGCTGACTTCCTGCTCGCGAGTGCGGTGGCTTCAGTTGAGGCCAGCCTCGATGAGGCACTTGCTGCAACTGAGGTCACGTTGGCCGCACTTAGCCCCTCAACACTGTCAAGCGCCGAGGTCGCCGACCTCCTTCACCTCCAAGAATCCCACGTCCAAGCATTTGAACCTCGACGTGGGTGGACCGCTGACGCAGTTGCCGAACTGCTGCGCACACAGCCAGCGTGGACCCAGTCGCCTCAATCTGCACGAGATGGTGCCCGCAAACAAGCAGCCCGAGTTCATGCCTCTGCTGTTCGTCGCTCAGCCACCGCAAAAGCAAAAGAACGAGAAGGCGAGCGCAACCGGGCAAAGTGGGCAGAGATTGCCGGTGTATCCGTCGAAGAAGTTCCCGAAACAATGACAAAACCGCCTACACCTGCAGCAATTGAGCGATTTCTTAAACGACTTCCTTCATGGGCGTCGGAAGAGGCTCGGCAGACGCCCTAGCGTGTTCGACGAAGGAGGCCACGTGCGCTTCGAAGTCACTGTAGGAAAACCAGCAGCAGGTGGAGGGTTCGTTGGACGCTCCCCTGAAGGAGTCGTGGTCTTTGTTCGTCATGCCGCGCCTGGCGAACGAGTCATGGTCGAGGTCACCGAAGAGAACAAGTCGTTTCTTCGGGCCGACGCCGTTGAAATCCTTGAGCCCTCGCCAGAGCGGGTCGAGCCACGGTGCGTTGTGGCGGGTCCCGGTGGGTGTGGAGGGTGCGATTACCAACACGTATCCCTCGACCTCCAGCGCCAACTGAAGGCATCGCTCATTGAAGAGCACTTGAGTCGCATTGCCAAGATCGACCTACAGGTCGTCGTTGAACCCGCTTCAGCAGATGATGATGGTTACAACTGGCGGACCCGAGTGCGTTTTGCCATTGATGAACTCGGACTCACGAGCTTTCACCAACACCGCTCCAGCGAACTCATCGCCATTACTGATTGCCCAGTTGCCACAGAACAGGTTCGATCAACTGGAGTGATGGCAGATCGTTTTGAGGGCGTCCAAGAACTTGAAGTCTTTGGACATCCAAACGGCACGAGCCCAGTGGTGAATCTCACAACGACCCCGCGCGGCTTTTCCCACACCCCTGAAATCGACGGAGTGGGAATCGTGGTTGACGGAAACATTCTTCAGCCCCCTGGTCGGGTAAAAGTCACCGTTGGTGGGCGCAGCTTTGACGTTGGCGTTGACTCGTTCTTCCAAAGTCACCGAGTTGCAGCCGAAGTGCTCACCCGCGCAGTTCTCCAAGCAGCAAAATTGAGCAAGGGCGACCACGTTGCCGACCTCTACAGCGGGGTCGGACTCTTCTCGGCGGCTCTTGGTGCTCGTGTTGGCAGCGAAGGAAAAGTGATTGCCCTCGAGAAGAACGCTTCAGCCACGGCTGACGCTCGCCGCAACTGCAAGGATTTAAATCAAGTCACGATTCTGACCGAATCAGTCAATGCCAAAACCATTGCTGCACTTCTGCCAGGAACTGATGTCGTCGTCATGGATCCTGCTCGAGATGGAGTTGGCAAAGTTGCCATGGCTGCACTGTGCAATCTCTCCCCTCGGCCAAAGCGCATTGTTTACGTCTCGTGTGACCCAGCCACCTTTGCCCGCGACGTGGCAACCGCTATGGAAGAAGGCTTCAAACTCTCAAGTCTTCGAGCCTTTGACCTGTTCCCAAACACTGAGCACGTTGAAGTGCTTGGCGTGCTTGAACCTCAGGCTCGCTGAGCAGCCGCTTTCCCAGCCCTGCGACCAAAAAAGGTCGAGTCGCCAATGGACAGTCCTGACGCGTAACCAAATGAGCACAGCCCTGACGTGGTTCGCCCAGCGGCAAATAGCCCAGGAATGGTTGAGCCGTCGACATGGATCACTTCGCCATCAACAGTTGTGATGGCGCCGCCGAGCGTAAACACGGCATAGGGAATGGTGTTGGGCTTGACTTCCATGACTCCAAGTGGCCCAACGAGAGGGCGCACAAACGCTGGATCTTTGTGGAAGAGCGGGTCTTGGCCGTCAACTGCGTAGCGGTTGTAGAGGTCAATGGTGCACTGAAGAGATCCAGGAACAAACCCGAGTTCAGTTTCAATCTCTTCGACCGTTTCGGCCACCACTGTTGCCTTGAGGCCGAGCCATGTTGGGGCATAGGCCTCTTCATCAACAATGAGATAAATCGTGGCATCGTGGCGATACAGCGCTCGCTGGCCAATGCGACCGTTATAGGTGTCTTCGTTGATGAAGCGCTGGCCATGACGGTTGACCAAGATCCCCGTCGTCAGTTGCTTTGGTGGCGTGAGCGGCAACGCACATTCACCCGCATGCATTGATTTCGTCGCAGCTCCCATGGCCAGCAACATCGACAGTCCGCGACCATCATCACCGTCGGTACCGACCTTCCAACTGCCATTTCGCACGGTCGGGGCATACGCCGACAACATCTCGTCGTTTTGCACAAAGCCACCTGCTGCGACCACGACTCCTCCGCGAGCAATGAAGTCAAAGGTCTCACCAAAACTCGTGGCACGAACACCAACAACCGTTGAGCCGTCAACAATGAGGCGTTCGGCCGCGGTGTCGAACCGAATCTCGGCTGTGGTCGTGGCCAAGGCTTCGTGCAGACACTTCATCGTCAGCCAGCCAGTGGCGTTTGGAGTCTTGGCCAAGTGGCCTCGGGGGGCGGCTGGAATCGTGGCATTGAAGGGCCAGGCATTTTCACCACCAGACCAGACGAGTCCTTCAGTTCCCGTTGGTTCCATTTGGACGGCTTCAGTGAGGGTCGGCTCAAACTCGACACCATGGTCCACAAACCAGTCATGGTGCGCCACGCTGTGCGCTGCATACAGCGCAATCTTTTCCCGGTCCGGTGCCGGACCGCAGGCCGCCAGAAGGTAGGCCTCCATGGCTTCTTGCGTATCGGAAATCCCGGCGTCGATCTGCGTCTTGGTCCCGCCACCGAGATAGATGATGCCGCCAGCTTGGGCGGCAGCGCCACCAGTTCCACCTGCTCGCTCCAACACGAGCACTGATGCGCCTGCTTCAGCTGCTTCAAGGGCAGCTCCAACCCCTGCTGCTCCAGAGCCAATGACAATGACGTCAACGACCGCACTTGGAGGGTTGGCTTGGTTGAGGGGTAAAGGGCGAATGTTCATCGTGACTCCTCCGCTGCTGCAGCTTTGCCAGCAAGGCGACCAAAAAACGTCGAGTCGCCAATCGACAGACCCGAGGCATACCCAAACGAGCACACCCCAGAGGTTGTTCGACCGGCCCCATACAAACCAGGAATTGGTGTTCCGTCGATGTGGAGCACTTGGCCATTCACCGTTGTCGCCAGTCCTCCCAAGGTAAATGGCGCATACGGCGCAACTCCGGGCCGAAGATCAAACGCACCAAGTGGTGGCACCAAGGGGCGCACGTAGTTCTTGGCCTTATGGAACATGGGGTCTTCGCCGAGTGCTGCGTGACGGTTGTACAGCGCCACCGTTCCTGCGAGTGCACCTGGGATGAGCCCCATTTCTTGCTCGAGCTCTTCGACCGTTTCACAGACCCAGGCTGCTTCAATGCCCATCCAGTTGGGCTCATAACACGCTTCATCAACAATCAAAAAACACGTGGCTGCCTGGTCATACAGCGCTGCTTGGCCGACTCGGCCCATATAGGTGTCTTCATTGATGAACCGCTGGCCAAAGCCATTGACCAAGATGCCTTCGACCAACTTGCGCGGCGGAATGATGGGCAACGAAACCTCGCCAGCATGCATGGACTTGGTTTGCGCCCCAAGAGCCATGCCCATTTGGATGCCTCGACCGTCATCGCTTTCGGTGCCGACCTTCCAGGTGCCTTGCAAAAGCTCCGGAGCGTGAGCTGCAACCATCTCATCGTTGTAAATGAACCCGCCCGCACACAACACCACCGCTTTTTTGGCTTGAACAATGTAGGGCTGGCCATAGCGAGATGCTTCCAAACCAACCACACGATCACCGTCTGTCAACAGCCGCTCAACCTTCGTGTCGTAGAGGACTTCACAACCCGCGGCAACTGCTGCTTCAGCGAGTGTCTGCATGAGCAACCAGCCAGTTGATCGCTTTGTTCTCGCCAAGTGCCCACGTGGCGCTGGGGCGGCAATCTCGCTGAACGGCCAAGCGTTTTCTCCACCAGACCACACGAGTCCTTCAGTGCCCTTTGGAGCCATTTGGGTCTCAAGATCAATAGAGGGTTCAAACTCAAGACCGAGGTCTACGAGCCAGTCGTGATGAGCAACTGAACCTTCGACGTAGGCGTCAATCTTTGCTTCATCGACTTCAGGACCACAGGCCACCATGAGGTAGGCCCGCATGGCTTCTTTCGTGTCGAGAACCCCAGCAGCAATCTGGGTGGCGGTTCCCCCGCCCAAGTACAAGATGCCTTCGGCCAGTGCCGCTGCGCCTCCGGCGCCTCCAGTTCGCTCCACCACGAGCACCGATGCTCCAGCTCGAGCTGCTTCAATCGCGGCACACGTTCCGGCTGCACCGAAGCCAACAATCACGACGTCATAGACACCGTCTCGCTGGTCATAGTTCACTAAGGGCAAGGGGGCGAGGTTGGTCGTTGCATCAAGCGGCATTTTTGGACAATAGACCGTTCAAGCGGTCACTGGCCAAGTGCGGGCGCATTCCAGTCATCAATGCATTCAAGATCTGCTGAACTCAACCACTGACGAAGCGCCAACGTGGCCCGACAATCATCTTCGTTATAGGCCAACAGTCGCTGTTGATTTTGCTCTCGCTCAAGTTCGGTTTCTGCAGCAACCGCCTTGTCATACCAGGTCATTGACGCACTTCCTGAAGGATCTTCGTCACGCCACTGAAACCCGGCATAGGGCGCAAGTTTCTTCAAGCCAAAGCCGTGGCCAAGCACCAAGTTGGCTTCCACCACAATGCGCAGGTCAACCCAGTTCGACGACTTCGCAATTGCTTCGACTCGAGCGACGAGAACGGGGTCGCCGCTCAAGCGAGCAATACGACGAAGTTCATCAATTTCTGCGTGCGAGTAGAACGCGACCAGCCAGTTCGCACCGAGGGCTTCAACTGCTGCGGTGAGCGAATCAATCCAGTCGAGCAGGGAAAGAACCAGACGCACTTCGCCCTCGTCACCAAGAGAGGTGAAATCAACGAAGGATCGGTACGTGCCAGTGACGGCCTCGAGTTCTGCCGAAAGCGGTCGTGTGGTCGTCACCACTGCTCCCCAAAGGTAGGTCCCGCCATCTGCGTGTTCCATGTCGAGATCGATCTCAAGATCAGCTCGTTGCACGCTGACCTCTTGACGACCTGAGACAAGGTAGGGCCGCTTGGCAGTAGCTGCTCGAGCGCGTTCAATTGACAACTTCAAGTTGCTCCCACCAAGGGCGCCGTAGCCAAGCGTGACTTCATCTAACGAGGCGAGTTCTTCCGCCGTTGTCACTTGAGCTTTCCGCAACACCCGCCGAGTCGCCAGATGTTCACCAACAAGATGTGCCGCCGGGGTCTCGCCACTGATCAGGCGAGCTTGCGCAACAAGGGCCAACAGGTCAAGGGTTGGATCTTCCAGATGGGCAACTTGAGCCACGAGAGCTGTTCGCGGGTCGAGCTGAGCGAGGAGTCGTCGCGTTCCCCTGCCACTTTTGACGTGCTCAAGTGCGTGGCGCCACTGCATGCCGGGAAGAAGTGACACGGAGTCGGCTGCTTCCATTTCCCCTCGGCAGCGCTGCTCAAAGCCACAGCGAGAACACTCTGCTTTGTGCAGTGGGATCACGAGGGGGTCGAGGTCGGCATTTTCCCGGCGAGCCAACCCACGCTCCACCACGCTTCGGGCAAAGGCAAAGCCTTTGTCGTAGCGCTCGAACAGCGAGAGCCCACCAGGTCTTGGTGCGTCAAGATCCATCCACCAAATGGCTCCCTCGGCATCAATCACGCCGCCAGTGGTCGCAACCGGCAAGCCAGCTGCTTGGCTCAAGCGAACAATGTGGACAAGTTCACTGCCGTCACGACGAGCGACTTTGCCGAGCTTTCGACCATGGACGACTACCCCGTCTTGCAAAAACGGACGAGCAAGGGTTGAACTCCGTGCCCTTCCCGATGCGGTCACTTCTGCCACCCGGTGTCGTTTCACCATGACCGGCAAGTAGCCGCGTTCGCTGGCCACAAACAGGTCAGGCCAGCCTCGCCTCAGGCCTTCAACGTCATCAGCAATCCTCGGGCCAACAATGATGCCAACACCTCGAGCCATCGCCACAGTCGTCGCTGCCACCCGAGCGTCGTGATCATGGCCGGTAATGGCCTCGACCTCGTGACCACCGGCTCGCAGTTGCGCAATGACCTCTGCTCGATGTTGTTGAGCCGCGTCTCGCCACTTCACCACCACATCACTTGGAGCCTCGGGCAACAGACCAACAGCCTCGGCATCGAGAGCGACAGGACAACGCTCTGCTGCTCGGCCGTCGAGCAGCAATGGACGATCCCTGTGTGGTGGCCGAATCACGTGGCGAACGCTAGTGGTCAACAGACGAGTTAAGAAAGGTTGCCTTGACCCCAAACGCGGCGCGGCGCGCAGTTCGGTCAAGCGCGCGCAGGATTGCAGTTGAAAAAACGAGCAATAACACCACATTGGTGACCGCTTGTAACAGGTCGAATCCAAGTGATGTCGTGAGATCGAAGAAAAAGAAGTGTTGCAAATTGGTCGAGAGGGCTGCGCCTGGCACATAGGAGATTCGCGAGGCAAGACCAGTTTGGAACGGCCAGAACCACAAGTCGAGCAAGGTGCCGTAGGCAATGGCTGCGACTCCGCCAAAGACCGCCAACATGAGGCGTTCACGTCGTGGACTGAGCGCCGGCAAACAGCCCGCAGCAAAACCCATCCAGGCACACGCCAACATCTGAAATGGCAACCATGGTCCAACGAACCCGGTGGCGAGCGCCGAGCACAACAGCACCGTTGCCCCGTAGAGATAGCCAAAGCCACGCCCAAGTCCACGGCCGGAAAGGATGAGGAGCGCGAACAGGGGCTCACCTCCGATAATCCCTGAACCAACAATGCGCAGCACCGTGCCAATGGCAACGAGGATCGCAAGAAGTGCCACGGTCTTTACCTCCAAGGTGCCATCACGAACCTCTGCAACGGCAACAGCGAGCAGCAGTGGCACGAGCGCAGTGAACGCCCATGTGGCGACGCGACCATGGTTGGCAAGCAGTGCCGAGTTGGCTGACACAAACAGCGGCCACGTAAATGCCACCAGCCCAATGCCACTCGTCAAAAACAGCAAACTTGATGTCCTGCGGGACATGGGAACAATGTTGCGACCCGTCATGGCGTCTCCGCCAACGCTCGAAGGATTTCTTTTGTCGTGAACCACGAAACAGGCGAGGTCAGACGAAAGATTTCTGAAGCGGGAGCCTGTCCACTCGTCATCACCTGACGAGCCGGTCCATCAGCGACAACTCGACCGTCTTGCAACACAATGATGCGGTCAGCAATCTCAGCCATGAACTCAACATCATGGGTGGCCACCATTACTGAGGTGCCCTCGCGTGCAAGCGCGATGAGCACTTCTCCCAAGTGCTCCTTCGCCGCATTGTCCAAGCCACACGTTGGTTCATCGAGCAAGACAATTGGCGGTGCAGTGGCCATGATGATCGCAAGTGCCAAACACAGTCGTTGACCTTCTGAGAGGTCGCTTGGATGTCGATGGGCATCAACACTTGGCTGAAAGCGCTGAAACCATGACAGCGTCGTTCCACTTGCTCGATGTGCATCCCGGTCAGCTTCACGACATTCACCTTCAACAGAGGTTGCATAAAGCAGGAGTCCCGGGTCTTGAGGGATGAGGCCGACTCGTTTGACCAGTTCCGTTGGACGAAGCGCATGTGGCGGATCTCCACCAACGCTCACCGACCCAGTTGTCGGGCTCGCCAGTCCACACAGCAGTCCAAGCAGGGTCGATTTCCCTGCGCCGTTTGGTCCAACGAGTGCGACCACTTCACTTGGGTGCAGGCAGACCTTCACGGCACTGAGTGCGCTGACGCCTTGATAAGAAATCGTCACCTCTTCAACCATGGCAACCACGTCAGGGCTTTGCGGCCTCGGCACATCGGGCTCACGTGCCCCGAGGCGCTCAAGGAGATCTGCTCGATGCACTTCCGCCTCGCCAACGGTCAGTGGAAGTGGCTGAAAACCTTGAGCACGACTGAGTTCCACAATGGGGGGAACAACTGGTGAGCGCTCCATCATGTGCACTGGTGCTCCGCTGGTGACCTCTGCGTGGTCGACCACGACCACAGAGCTGGCAAGACCAATGACGCGCTCCAATCGGTGTTCGCTCAGCACCACCGTGAGCCCCGTCGCAGCAATTTGACGTTGGAGCAGTTGTATGACGCCTTGTGCGGTGGCAACATCGAGTCCACTCGTTGGCTCATCTAAGACCAAGAGCCGCGGAGCGGCGGCAAGCGCCGCGCCAATGGCGACCCGTTGTGCTTGCCCGCCCGAGAGCTGATTGAGTGGTCGCTGTGCCAAGTCGGCCAAATCAAGTTCTTCCAAGATTTCATCCAACCGACTCCGCATTGCCTTGCGTGACCAGCCGAGATTTTCCATGGCGTAGACCAACTCATGGGTGACCGTGTCAGCCACAAAACTTCGACTCGGATTTTGACGGACCATGCCAACCAGGTCAGCAAAGTCTCGAGGACGAGAGGTTGAAATGGACCGCCCCCCAATGAGGACCTCACCTTCCAAGCGGCCACCGGTGAAATGTGGGATATGGCCGTTGCACAGTCCAAGCAGCGTGGTCTTGCCTGAGCCAGTTGACCCCACCACGAGGTGGAGCCCACCTTCACTCAACGCCAGCGAGGTCTTTGAGAACACCGGTGCTGACGCACCGTCGTAGGTGAACGTGACCTCGTGAAGTTCAATCACGGCGCCACCTTTGGCGAACAGAGGCCAGCAACGGCAATACCCAACAGTGCTCCTACCGAAACCGGAGTCAGCATTGGCCACGTTCCTGGAACCGGCGCATCGAGCAGGCCGGGGTGGAAGTGGCCAGCAATGAGCAGACTCACGCCAATGGCAAGACCAAATACCGACACCACGAAGGACCGTGGCGTGAAGTGCTGCTCGTCAAATGATGTCCGCAGCAACACCGCTGAGCGCAGTTGCAGCGCGACCACTAAGCCAACAATGCCGCTGACCAGCAAAAAAACCCACAGCGCGACGAGTGAAGCTCCAGCAAGCAGACCAGTCCCGCCAATGATCACCGCACTCAAACTGAGCAACGTCAAGGTCTGACCAAGCAGTCGTCGGCCATCACTTGAGGTTCGACCAAATCCACGGGCATCCATTGATGCCGCCAAGGTCACCGAGCGCTCAAGTGCACCTTCAAGCGTCGGCACCAGTGTTCCGCGAAGTCCAGCAATTCCCTTGGTTGGCCGACCACGAAGCCGTCGGGCAGCTTTCAAAGCTTGAGCCGACGCCACGAGTTCTGGGAGAAACGCCAAAGCGATGGCCAACGACAAGCCAACCTCATACATCGCCCTTGGCAGCGACTGCAACAGCTGCTCGGGTGGCGCAAGTGTTGAGCAGGCTCCAAAAATGGCGAGCACCGTTGCCAAGCTGAGGCCGAGCGAAAGCGCCTGAAGAACGAGGGTCGTCGTCACTTCGCCACCAATGCTCACCCCTGCTAACCAGTCGGGCAAAGAAATCTCAGGGAGACGCACCAGCACGGTTCCGGGCGTGCGAGCACCAAAGGCAATGGCGAGGGCGAGGCGCATGACCATGAGGATGAGACCCACTTTGAGCGAGGTGACGAAGGGATTTCCAAATCGGCCGAGGGGACGACGGAGCGCCACGACAAATGACAATGCGGCAATCGTCAGGAGATTGAGGAGTGGGTTGGCAATTTGCGACGTCCCAATCAACAGACCAATCCCAAAGAACCACCACGCACCTGGATGGAGCGGTCGAGCGGGTTCTTTCACGATGACCCTCGACGCCGCCGAGAAATGACGACCCCAGCCGAGCCAAGTCCAAGGATCAGCCCAACTGCCGCCAATGCCGAACCAATGTGGCTTGATCCGCTTTTCTGTGGAGTTGAACTGGTCACGGCAGTTTGCTTGCCGCACAACGAAACGAAGTTTGCCGCGATCCCTGGTTGAGCAATCTTTGCCCGCCGAGCTGTGCCGGGTTCGAGTACCCATCCTTCGACGTCTTGGTTCTTTGGCGCAGTTGAAGCCGCCCCAACAGTTGCGTAGTGCCATTTCGAGGTTGCGCCGAGCCAAAAGCCCCAGGTTGACGCCTCCGCATCGAACTTCGAAAGACATGAGGTTGACGACGAGGGGATGCCGCGAATCGAGCAAATGAACCCGGGCCAGGCAGTATCGCTCGTTGGCGGTGGCCAGCCAAGAGAACGGCTGAGCGCTTCTAAGATTTCGAAGGCACTTGAGCCTTTTTTCACCGTCACGCAGCGGATGGTTTGGTGGTGGTCAACCTCGACAACAACCGCCACAGTGATCAGAGAGGTTGCCGGTGCGGCTCCTGCGGGAGCCGAGATGGCAAGGGGAAGAAGCGACGAAGAAACGGCGAGCACGAGTGCGGCCATTGCACAAAGGTGCAGAGATCTTGTTCGCTTGGTGTGACGTTGCTGCATGGCTCTCCTGCGAAGGAGAGACGGCAACGAAGTACCGTCTCGCCCCCGTGTCTCGACGGAATAGAGCGCTTCGAAGTGCGTGGTAACCCGGCTTGCAGTTTCCTGCCTACGGTTGCGGACCAGCGCCGGAATTTGACCGGCTTCCCCACACGCTTCGCTACGTATCTGCGACGCTACCAGAGCGCCCCAATTGGTTCTTTGGGACTCCTACTTCTTGGTTGGCCGCCAGAAGGTGACGAGGAGGCCAATCGCGCCAAGGGTTCCCGGAACAACAGTGAGCAGCAGGTTCCAGTTGGGATTTTCGAAAATCTTGAAGGCGTGGTCAAGCGACCATGCGCCAGAACCCACACAGCCAATACCAATGGCCACCACAATGATGGTCAGCACATATTCGTAGCCTTCGCCAGGGCGGAAGATGAAAAAGCCATTCTTTAAGTGGTTGGTAATGAGGGCAACCAACATGACGCCCAGGACGCCAGTCGCAGCGAGCGGGGTGCCAATACCAAAGATCAACATGAGGCCAACGGCAAGTTCTGTTGCCGACGCGGTCCATGCGTGCAGCACGCCGGGTTTCATGCCGAGGGATTCAAACCACCCAGCTGTGCCCTTAATCTTGCCGCCACCAAAGATGTGGTTGTAGCCGTGGGCAGCCATCACGAAGCCAATGATCACCCTGATGGCCAGAAGTCCAAAACTCACTACTGCAGGCTCATGCGCCAAATGGCTACCAATCATGACCGTGCTCCTTTCGTGGAACTTCTTCCAACCTACCGGGGCGACTCCGAGAACTTGGTGATCCAACAGGGCTAGCGTGGCGTCGTGACAAATGAGCAACCCGTGACCATTGAAGGCGTTGACCTGAAAGCTGTTGAAGCGTGGATGGATCGCTTTTCGCTTGGGTCTGGACCGCTCAGCGAAGTGGAGTCACTTGCTGGTGGCACGCAGAACATCCTCGTGCGCTTTGTCCGCTCCGGTGAACACTTTGTTCTCCGCCGCCCACCACTGCATCTGCGCGAAGCGTCGAACAATGTGCTTCGTCGAGAATCACGACTCCTCGGGGCACTCAACCACACCTCAGTGCGAGCACCTCGACTCCGCTTGGCCGACACTGAAGGCGAAGTCCTTGGTGTGGTGTCGTATCTCATGGACAGCGTCCAAGGAGTCAACGTCAGTGGCGGACTGCCAAGTCAATGGGGCGATGACCCAGTTGCTCGCCACCGAATGGGTATGAGTGCTGTTGAACAACTCGGGGTCCTTGCGTCACAAGACCATGTTGCGCTCGGACTTTCCGACTACGGCAAACCCGAAGGCTTCCTTGAGCGTCAAGTTGCTCGCTGGACCAAAGAACTCGAGACCTACAACGCGCTCGAGGGCTACCCGGGGCCTGACATTCCCGGTTTGCATGACGTGTCGACTTGGCTGAATGCCAATATCCCCGCCAAAAGCCACGTTGGCATCATGCATGGGGACTTTCATCTGGCCAATTTGCTGTTCTCGACCTCTGAGCCAGAACTCACCGGCATTGTTGACTGGGAGATGTCAACCATTGGCGATCCTTTGGTTGACTTAGGTTGGCTGCTGGCAACGTGGCCAGGCGAAGGGGCAATCACCGTTGGCCCAGCCATGGCGTTCAATCACTTAGAAGGCTTTGCCGCACCAGATGAGCTCATCTCGCACTACGCACAACACTCGGGGCTGTCGGTTGAAAGCGTTGACTTTTATACCGTCCTTGCCTGTTTCAAACTTGGCATCATCTTGGAAGGCACGAACGCTCGCGCCTTTGCTGGCCGAGCCGACCGAGGAGTTGGCGATCTCCTCCATGCCATCACTGTTGCCCTGTTCACCAAAGCCCTTACCTACCTCAACTGACAAACCTCGACTGACAAAGGAGCATTATGCCCATCGACTTCACTTTGAGCCCAGAGACCGAAGCCATCCGCCAAAAGGTCCGCACTTTTATTCAAGAAACCGTGCTGCCTGCGGTGCGCACCTTTGATGATGAGGAGAAAGTCACGACCCGTGACGAGTATCTGCGCATCATTTTCGCGCTTCGCCAGCAGGCGAAAGACGAAGGTCTTTGGCTCCCCCACATGCCCAAAGAGTGGGGCGGCATGGGACTTGGTCACGTTGACTTGGCCATGGTGCAGTCAGAAGCGGCCAAGACGCGTCTTGGGCCGTGGATTCTCAACTGCCAAGCACCTGATGAAGGCAACATGCACACCCTGCTGCACTGGGCAACTGACGAGCAAAAAGAGCAGTACCTGAAGCCCTTGCTCGAAGGAAAGGTCATGAGTTGCTTTGCCATGACCGAACCAGAGGTTGCTGGTTCTGACCCCACCTTGATCAAGACCTTCGCCGTCCAAGATGGCGAAGAGTGGGTCATCAACGGCCACAAGTGGTTCATCTCGAACGCCCGTCGCGCCAGTTTCGCCATTCTCGTTGCTCGAACCGAGCTTGATGTGCCGGAAGGCTCACGAGGAGCGAACACTGCGTTCATTATTGACATCCCCTCTGAAGGATGGACCGATGTGCGTGAAGTCGAAACCATGCACGGCTCAACAGGTCACTCAGAAATCCGCATCACCGACCTGCGGGTGCATGAGAGCAAGATTTTGGGCGGCCGAGGCAATGGGCACCGCCTTGGTCAGTACCGCCTCGGACCAGCACGTCTCGCCCACTGCATGCGTTGGATCTCTCAAGCAGAAACCGCACTCGACATGATGGTGGAACGTTCACTCAATCGCTACAGCCACGGTTCGTTGTTGGCTGACAAACAAGGTATTCAGTGGCTCATTGCTGACTCGGCCATGGAGCTCTACCAGGGCAAGCTCATGGTGCTCCACGCCGCGAGCAAAATCGACGCTGGGGTGGACTTCCGCACCGAGGTGTCAATGGCCAAGCACTTTGTGGCCAATTCGCTGAACCGCATTATTGACCGTGCCATTCAGGTCCATGGTGCCCTTGGTTATTCGACCGACACGCCACTTGCCAACATGTATCAGCATGCTCGCTGGGCCCGTTTCGCCGATGGTGCTGATGAGATTCACCAAATGCGCATTGCTCAAAGGGCCATTGACGCATTTCGTGACCATGGCACCACTCGTTCCGCAACCGGCGACTTGCCCATCTAAAGGAGATTCATTATGGAGAATTTGAAAAAGGGAAGTGTTGCCTTCATTACCGGTGCGGCAAATGGCATTGGCGAAGGTGTGGCGCGACGTCTCCACGCACAAGGCGTTGACCTCGCACTCGCTGACGTTGACGATGTGAGAGGCGAAGCCGTCGCAAAAGAACTCGGTGCGCTCTATGTCCACTGTGACACTTCAGAGCTCGCCGAGAACGAAGCGGCTATTGCTGCAACTGTTGAGCGCTTTGGTCGACTTGACCTCGCGTTCTTGAATGCCGGAATCACCTCTGGCTGTGGCATTGATGAAGATTTCGACGTCGTTCGATACAAAAAGGCAATGGGCGTCAACATCGATGGCGTGGTCTTTGGCGCGCATGCCGCACTTCCTGCACTTCGGGCAAGTGGCGGCGGGCAAATTATTGCGACTGCGTCCATGGCTGGCATCGTGGCGGTGCCCTTTGATCCGTTCTACGGCGCCAACAAGCATGCAGTCGTTGGGCTTGTTCGTTCACTTGGGGTGACGCTCAATCCAGCTGACGGCATCAGGATCAATGCGCTTTGTCCATCGTTTGCCGAGACGAACATTATTGAAGCCATCAAGCCCTTCTTAGAAGACACGGGCTTTCCGATTCTCCCGCTTGAGCGAGTCGTCGACGCATTCATGACCATTGCCGAGTCAACGACGACTGGCGAGTGCTACTACGTCGTTGTTGGCCGAGAGATCGAGCCCTTCAAGTTCCGCAACGCCCCAGGAGCCTTACGCGGACTCCCCGACTGAAGTTCAGTTACCAAGCAGTAGAATCGAGATGTTCAAACGAGGAGGCATCCCCATGGCAACGACAAATAATGTGGTTGAAGAGATCACTGCATGGCTGCAGGAAAACTGGGACCCAGAACTGACCGTTGGTGAGTGGTGGAACCGTCTTGGCATGTCCGGCTGGGCTGCCCCTTCCTACCCAGAAGATGCCTACGGCAAAGGACTCAGTCGTGAAGACTCGGTCAAGGTCCAACAGACCATTGCGGAATTTGGCGCCCTTGGCGCACCCGGTGGCCTTGGACTGCTGTTGGCTGGACCAACCATTGCCACTCACGGTACTCGTGAGCAAAAAGACCGCTTTCTTCCCGACATTGTGACCGGCAAGGCCTCATGGTGTCAGTTGTTCTCCGAGCCCGGCGCTGGTTCTGACCTAGCTGGTCTTGGTACAAAGGCACTCAAAGACGGCGAAGAGTGGGTCGTCAACGGTCAAAAGGTGTGGACCTCCGGTGGCAAGGTTGCCGACATGGGCATGCTCATTGCCCGCACCGACGTCAACGTGCCAAAGCACCAAGGCATTTCTTACTTCGGGTTCGACATGCACCAAGACGGTGTTGACATTCGTCCCCTTCGTGAAATGACCGGCCAAGCACTGTTCAATGAAGTGTTCTTGACCGAGTGCATTGTTGCTGACGATGCACTCATTGGTGGCCTCAACAACGGCTGGGCCGTTGCCAACACGACCCTCATGTTCGAGCGCGCCGGCCTCGGTGCTGGTGGTGGAAATGAGTCCGGTGGTGCCGCACAGCCTGGAACCATCGTTGGCGACCTTGACCGTCGTTGCGGTGACTTTGTTGCAACTGGTGGCCGTCGTCGTGCCGGTGGACCTGGTGGCGTTGGTGGCCTGACTGCACTACTCATGGAGCAGGCAAAGACAACCAGTCAAACGACCGACCCCGGCATTCGTCAGAACCTCGCGCAGCTCTACATCATGAACGAGATTGCTCGGATGAACAACGGCCGCTCCAAGGGCTTAAAGGCCAAGGGTCAAGACATTCCAGGTCTTGGCAACATCGCCAAGTTGTCGATGAGCCGCATCTTGCGCTTGGCTCGTGACACGGGATTCTCCCTTCTTGGACCAGCAGGAACCGTCTACGCCTACAAGGCTGATGAGCGTGAGAAGTCTGAGGACTTCGGTGGCCCATTTGCTGCCTCGATCATCTCGCTTGGCCTGTTTGCCCAAGGGCCACAGATCTACGGTGGCACCGACGAGATTCAGAAGAACATCATTGGTGAGCGCGTTCTTGGTCTTCCAAAAGAAGCCAACAACGACAAGGTCACTCCGTTCTCCGAACTGCCAAAGAACGGCTGAACACCTCTCCCGTGACTCGCGCAGGCGACGTCTTCACCGCGAATCTGTCGCACAACAACAACGCTGCCCGCAACTGCTTCCTCGCTGCCTGCTTGGGTCTTGTCGCCCTCAGCGGGACAGCGTGTGGCGGAAACGGCACAAGCGGCATGACTGGCAGCGGAACATCCCCACTTGCGGGACAGGTCGCCATTGCCAATTGTGACGGAGAGCGCAGTGTGGCTCCGGTCACCATTGTGCTGAGCTGTGCTGACGGCAACGAAATTGTGAGTCATGCTCGGTGGAGTACTTGGGACGCAACGACTGCAGCGGGGACGGGTGAATTGACAACGAACGACTGCCGGCCAACGTGTGCATCGGGCAAATTCCATAACCGAAACGTCGACCTCTTGGCCAAAGTTGCCATTGGGCCGAGGGAAAAGCAGACGTTTTCGGTGCTCATTGTGACGAGAACTCATGGGGGCCCAACTGCAGTGCCCATGATCTACCAACTCCATAAGGGCAAATGATGCGCCGAAGAATCATGATGTTTGGACTGCTCGGCCTCATGTCGCTCACCTTTTCGCCTGGAGCGGCTTCTGCTGGTGCTGTTGGCGGACCACTCGGCATCACCGCACCGTTTTCTGGAACCGGAGAGGCGCTCAGTTGCCAGTCCCTTGCGTCGTGCACGATTCTCGGGCAAACGCTCGGTCGCACGGGGGTTCTCCCACTCGCTGGTGCTTGGCAACCAGCGGGCGCTGCTCTGACCAAGCAACAGCCACCATCGCGATCCTCGCTCGGGAATCAACTTGACGGTCTGTCTTGCCTGCCGACGACGTGTGTTGGTGTGGGTTCTGTCAACAACGGGATCAACTCAACCCTTCGCCGCATTGATGTTTTGTCCAGTGCCGGCGTGTGGTCAACCACCTTGCTTCCCGCTGCTCACCGAGGTGCAAACGTGCTCTTCTCGGTGAGTTGCCCCACGACGACGTCGTGTACGGCAGTTGGCACGACCGCCACGGGTGCACGTGTTGCCCAGACGCACTCTTCCATCACCACAATTACCCTCGGCGCTCAAGGGTTCGCCAGTGCTGCCGCGGTCACCCACCCAACTCCGGGCACTGTTGACTCGCTGACGTCGGTCTCGTGTCCAACGCCGACGTGGTGTGTCGCCGTTGGCACCACCTTTGGTGGAGCCGGAAAGCAGTGGACGCCACTTCTTGAAGTGTTCAACGGGTCGTCATGGATCCAACAGCCAGTCAACGGTCTGACGTCTGGCTACTTGCTTGGCGTGTCGTGCACTGCTCCACAATCGTGTGTGGCGATTGGTTCAACCAATGCTCTGGCCAATAGTTCGACAAAACCCATTGTCATCACGAAAACTCCACAGGGCTGGAACGGCCAAGTCCTCCCCCGACCTGGTGTCACCTTGAATGCGATTTCCTGCGTCGCTTCGCAGGTCTGCATGGCTGTTGGTTCGCAAACCATTGGCCTGTCGACGACGCCGCAGATCCTGGCGCATCGTGCAGGCGTGTGGACCTCAGAGGCCTCAGGGGCATTGCCAAAAGGGACCTCCGGCGGCGAGTGGCGAAGTGTGGCCTGTCTCGAAGCAAACCAGTGTCACGTCCTCGGCACGACCACGAGTCGTGGCCGACCAACGGTGTTGTTAGCTTCACCACTTGGACCAGGTGTTCGAGGGCTCTCGGTGAAGAGTGGCTCAAGTGCCGGCGGTGCGGTGATTCGCATTACTGGCGTCAACTTCCAGCCAGGCACCATGGCCCACTTCGGCTCGATGCTCGTTCGGCCGACAAAAGTGTTGTCGAGCGAAGTGCTCACCATTGTCGCCCCTGCTCATCTCGCAGGTCCTGTGCCCATTACCTTGACGACGCGTTTTGGCACCTCGTCGGCGACGAGTGCGGCAACCTTCACCTCCATCGCTCCTGCAACTGCGTAAACCGCGCTGATCTCAGGCACCTCGGTAACATGCAGGAATGAGTGATCTCGCAACGTTTGCCAAAGACTCCGTCACCATTGATGGAGTGGCCAAGACCGTGTACCGCAAAGGCACTGGACCGTGTGTCATTGTCATGTCCGAAATTCCCGGCATCACCCCGCTGGTGCTTTCATTTGCTGACCAAGTTGTCGCGCGCGGGCTGTCGGTTGCGCTCCCTCAGATGTTTGGCACCCCGGGCAAAGCGCCAAGTGGCCCATACATCGCTCAATCCATGGCCAAAGCCTGCGTCTCGAGCGAGTTTTCCATTCTCGCCACCGGCAAGGCCAGCCCCATCACTACGTGGCTTCGAGGCCTGGCCAAGGTTGAACACGATCGTTGTGGCGGAACAGGTGTTGGGGCAATTGGGATGTGTCTGACCGGCGGGTTTGCTCTCGCCATGATGGTCGATGACGTCGTGGTGGCCCCGGTGCTCTCCCAGCCCTCGCTTCCAGCGCCCATTGGTCGAAAGGCCAAAGCACGTGCGGCTGACCTCGGGATTTCAGACGCCGACCGAGCGGCAATTCTTCGTCGAGTTGAAGCAGGTGTTTGCGTCCTCGGCCTTCGGTTCACCGGTGACAAAGCCGTTCCTGCCGCTCGGTTTCAAGCGCTTCGTGATCTTCTTGGCGACGCATTTATCGGCGTTGAACTTGATTCTTCCGAAGGAAATCCTCATGGCCACCCAAAGGGTGCTCACTCGGTTGTCACTGAACATCTCGACGACCGTGAAGGTACGCCGACCCGTCAGGCCTTGGACCAAGTGCTCAACTTTTTCAGCGAACGACTCCTGAGCGCTTAGGCCGGAACGTCCCAGCCGCGTTTTTTCGCTTCGTCCTTACAGGTCGGACACAGTGGATACTTCTCCGGGTTGTGACTTGGCACCCAGACTTTGCCGCACAGTGCCTTCACCGGAGCGCCGGTCACAATTGACTCAACAACACTCGTGCCAACAGGGACATAGTCACCATCTTTTGGGGTGAAACCCTCCAAGATGATGTGTGAGAACCGGTCATGGCCTCCGTCATCCAAAATGGGGTCGGCGACTTGTGGGCTGATGGTAGAAAGTGGCTGATTCACAGCCCCCACGCTAGCGCTGCACTCTTGCTCGAATCTCGCTGGTACGTTGCGATGAGCCAAACTGCGCAGATCTTTGCGCGAAAGATCAAGGAAAGTTCCCGGTGGTGCAGCGTGAAACTTGGCATGGATCTCCAGCCGTTGCGCAGCCTCCCCACCTTTCGGAGGCTCTTTCTCGCCAGTGCCGTCACCAACCTCGGAAGTCAAGCAACCTACGTGACCATTGCCTTCGAGATGAGTCAACTCACCCATTCAGTCT
>CANGPX010000026.1 GCA_947456095.1 Acidimicrobiaceae bacterium | reverse complement strand
GACCCCAGCCTTGGCGGCGGCATAGTGGGCTTGGCCGGGCTGAGCCCGCCAACCAAGCACCGATGCATTGTTGACAATGGATCCAAACTGCTGCGCGTACATGTGGCTGAGGGCCGCTCGGGTGCAGCGAAAGGTCCCGTTCAAGGTGACGTCAAGCACCCGCATCCACTGCTCGTCAGTCATGTCAACCAAGTCAACCGTCCCACCAAGTCCAGCATTGTTCACCGCCACGTCGATGCGGCCGTAGGCCTTTGCGGTCTCGGCGTAGAGGTTCTGGACCTCATCTTCGTTGGTGACATCACAGGCAATCCCAAGCACAAGTGTCGAAAACTGTGCACTGAGTTGCTCTGCAGTTTCCGCAGTCCTTCGAGGATGTGCGTCGGACACAACGACAATCGCGCCTTCTTCCAAGCAACGACGAGCAGTCGTTTGGCCAATGCCGGTTCCTGCTGCAGCCGTCACGACAACCACTTTGTCCTTGAGAAGTCCATGTCCACCGGTCTCTGGTGGCACAGGTGTTGCTTTCGGGCGTTCAGTCAGGCTCACGTGGTGCTCTTTCGCTTAGGGCTTTTGGGGCTTTGGTTCTGCCGGCAGCCCGAGTACTCGCTCGCCGACAATATTGCGTTGGATCTGATTGGAACCACCGTAGATGGTCTCTGAGCGAGAGAACAAGAACGTCCGATGGAAGTCGCCAAGGTCGTAGTCCTCACCAACAATCGTTGCCCCTGGGCCTTCAAGGTCCATCATGAGTTCACCGAGACTGCGGTGCCAAGTGGCCCAGAACAATTTGGCGATTGAAGCCTCTGGTGGAGCCGCTGGTCCATCAACACCAGTCAGCGACCTCACGGTGTTCATCCGCAAAATCTCGAGCTCAACGTAGGTCTTGGCCAAGCGTTGACGCCAGATTGGGTTGCTCGTGAGGCCTCGCTCTGTCGCTCGCTCAACTACTGCATCAAATTCCCGACGAAAGCCGAGCAAGTGGCCAAGCAGGCCAACTCCGCGCTCAAAGGCGAGGGTGGCCAGTGCCACGGTCCAGCCTTGACCTGGCGCTCCAACGACGAGATCTGCTTTCGTGCGTGCTCCGTCGAAAAACACTTCGTTGAATTCAGAGGTCTTCGTGAGCTGGGTGATGGGTCGAATCTCGACCCCTTCTTGGTGCATGGGGACGAGAAGGTAGCTGAGGCCTTTGTGTCGTGCGGATCCCTGTTCTGTTCTGGCCACGACAAAGCACCAGTCGGCTTGATGGGCAAGGCTCGTCCAAACCTTTTGACCGGTAATGACCCACTCATCACCATCCAACTCCGCCTTTGTTTGCACATTGGCCAAGTCCGAACCGGCGTTCGGTTCTGAGTAGCCCTGGCACCACAGTTCGGTTCCCGCCACCACCGGCGGCAAGAAGCGCTCTTGTTGGGCTTTGGTCCCATGATGAATGAGTGTTGGCCCTAAGAGGCCTTCACCGAGGATCGAGACCCGGCCCGGGGCCTTGGCCCTGACGTACTCTTCGGCGAAAATCACTTGCTCAGCCATGGATGCGCCGCGGCCGCCAAAAGTTGTTGGCCAGCCAATACAGGTCCACCCACCAGCGGCGAGTTCATACTCCCAAGCTTGGCGGACGGCAAAACCAAAGGTCTCATCGCCAGAGCCCCCTCGGCCACCTAAGCCAGCGAACTCGCCGACATTATGTTCGGCCATCCATGTCGCTACTTCTTCACGAAACGCTGCTTGGGATATTGAGTCAGTCGAGACCATAGACCGGTAGCGTACCGACTACTGAGCCGCTTTAGCCAAGTGAGGATCCATGGAACAAAACCAACCCCTCGAGCGAACCGAACATGAGTGGCGTGAAGTGCTGTCACCCGAGCGCTATGCGGTTCTGCGCCAAGCGGGAACTGAAGCCCCGTGGACGGGAAGTTTGCTTGGTATGGACGACGACGGCACCTATATCTGCGGTGGCTGTGGCACGGCACTGTTTGAGAGTTCGGGCAAGTTTGACTCGGGTTGTGGCTGGCCAAGCTTTGACCGCTCCATTGGTGGCGACCCCATTACCTATCGCGAAGACCGCAGCCTCGGTCGGAGCCGCACGGAGATTTTGTGCACCGCCTGTGGTGGCCACTTGGGCCACGTCTTCAACGACGGTCCAACCGAGACTGGGCTTCGCTACTGCGTGAACTCACTGTCGATTGACTTTGAGCCAACCGAGCCTGCAGCAACGACAGAGGCCTAGAACGGCTCAGAAGTTCGAAGCGACGAGGAGTCGTCTTCAGCCCTGCTGAGACGTGCCACCTCTGCGGTGGCAAAGCGAAGCGACGGACCGAGGTCTGTAGCGACAATTTCGACCTTCGTGCGCTTGGTCCCTTCGTCATCAGCCCATTGACGCATGCTCAGGCGACCGGTCACGACCACTCGCATGCCCTTCGTGCAGGTCAGTGCGACGTTCTCGGCCAACTCCTTGAAGCAGACGACATCAAAGAACGAGGTCTCTTCTTCCCAGGCGTCGGTTGCTTGGTTCTTCCAGCGACGGTTGACCGCAACCCCAAGGGTGGTGGTTGCCATGCCGGAAGTTGAGTAACGGATCTCTGGCTCTCGAGTGAGGTTGCCTTCAATGGTGGTGGTCGTTGCCATGGTGCTCCTTTGTTGTTGGAGTACCACTTTGAAGAAACCTCCCGCAGGAAGGCTTGCTTCAGTGTTTGCTTGGCTTGAGGGGTTGCCTAGACGTCCAAGAACCGACGAATGGCAATGGCTGAGCCAATCGAACCAATGACCATGCCAAGAAAGATCACCACAAGCTCACACCACACGAGTTGCCAAGACGTCAGCAACATTTGACTTCCCAAGGTGTCAGGAGCCCAATTGACCGATTTTGAGTGCCAGAACCACTCTCCGGCCCACAACAGTCCCCCAGCCATCAGCGAGCCAATGAGCCCCTGGAGAAGCCCCTCAAAGATGAACGGGACCCGGATGAACCAGTTGGTGGCACCCACGAGCTTCATGACTGCCACTTCACGCTTTCGGGCAAAAATCGCCATGCGAATGGTGTTCAAAATCAGCACTGCTGAAGAGACGAGGAGCACACTGGCAATAATGAGGACCGACCACTGAGCAATGGCAATCGTTCGCTGCTGATTTTTCAATGCTTGGGTTGGTGCTGTTGGGATGAGGACGCCAGGTTGCCCGGTGAATTTCTTGATCACGAGCTGAGCATCTTGCGGCTGATTTGGTATGCAACGAATTGATGACGGGATGGCTTCGGGTTTCAGTACTGAAAACTCCGTTGCGGTGAGCAGGTGCTTGGCCTCTTCATAGTCTTGTAACTGCGTTTGGTAGTAGCAGTCATGGACGTAAGGAAACGAGTCGAGTTGCGACCGAATGGCATTGATTTCTTGCGAAGTGGCGTTTGGCGCCATCCATACGGTCACGAGCGTTCCTTGTTGCCACTTGATCTCGGCGTTCGACGCACCTTGACCGAGAATCAAACTTCCCCCCACGAGGAACAGTGACACCATGACCGTGAAAATTGCCGCCACGGTGGTCACTCGATTGCGCCACAAGTTGGTGGTGGTTTCTTTGACCACATACTGCGAGAACGAGGCCACTAGCGCTGCGCTCCTGAATCGGTTTCAATGCCGTAGACGCCACGCTGCTGGTCACGAATGAGATGACCGCGGTCAAGTTCAATCACGCGCAGACGCATCCGGTCAACCAAGGCTTTGTCGTGCGTTGCCATCACGACGGTGGTGCCGGTCTTATTGATGCGGTCGAGCAAACTCATGATGCCTTCAGAGATCTTCGGGTCCAAGTTTCCCGTTGGTTCATCGGCCAACAAGATGAGTGGGCGGTTGACAAAGGCACGAGCAATTGCCACGCGCTGTTGTTCGCCACCAGAAAGTTCTGTAGGCAGATTGTCTCGCTTGTGTGACAAGCCAACAAGGTCAAGCACTTGGGGTACTTGGGACTCAATGACGGACTTTGGCCGGCCAATGACCTCTAAGGCAAAGGCAACGTTTTCAAACACCGTCTTGTTCTGCAGCAAGCGGAAGTCTTGGAACACGCAACCGAGATTGCGTCGCAGATATGGAACCCGCCACTTTGGCAGATTCACAATGTCTCGTCCCGCTTCCCAGATTGTGCCGCGATCTGGCAACTCTTCTCGCAGGAGCAGCCGGAGAAAGGTGGTCTTTCCTGAACCCGAAGAGCCAACGAGAAAGACGAACTCACCCTTTTCAATTTCGAGCGAAACATCGTCGAGCGCGATGGTTCCGTTCTTGTAGGTCTTGGTCACATGGTCGAGCTTGATCATTGGACTTCCCCACCTTCTCGCCGTGAACAGCTCATCTCTCTTACCCTACCGGCGAGGTGCGCTGCATCTTTGGAGTTCCTCACGATTCACCGAGGCGTTGGCGACGAAGTTCTGCTTCCATGAATGCATCAAGGTCGCCGTCAAGTACCGCATCGACATTGCCCGTCTCTTCACCTGAGCGAAGATCTTTTACGAGTTGATAGGGCGCCATCACATAGGAACGAATCTGATTGCCCCATGCATTTTCAGTACGTTTCCCCGAAAGTGCGTCGAGTTCTGCTTGACGCTCGGCCCGCTGAAGTTCTGCCAATTTGTTGGCCAAGATCTGCATGGCTCGAGCCTTGTTTTGATGCTGACTGCGTTCGTTTTGACAACTCACCACCACTCCAGAGGGCAGGTGGGTCAAGCGAACAGCCGAGTCAGTTTTATTGATGTGCTGGCCGCCGGCGCCAGAAGCACGATAGGTGTCAATCCGGAGATCTTTTTCATCAATCTCGATTTCACTGACGTCTTCTAAAAATGGCGTCACATCAATAGAGGCAAACGAGGTTTGCCGACGATGCTGGGAATCAAACGGGCTCATGCGAACCAGACGATGCACCCCTCGCTCTGCCGCCATCAACCCGTAGGCAAAGCGCCCCTTGACAATGAATGTTGCTGACAGAAGCCCTGCTTCGCCACCTGCGGTTGCTTCGTCAAGTTCAACCGAGAATCCCCGACGCTCTGCCCAGCGCTGATACATCCGCAGCAGCATCTCAGCCCAGTCTTGGGCATCGGTGCCACCAGCACCCGCGTGGACCTCGCAAATGGCATCGTGTTCGTCGTAGGGCCCAGCAAACAAACTGCGCAACTCAAGACTCGACAGTTGTCGTTCAAGATCGGCAACCGAGGTGTTGAACTCTGCTTCTAAGCCTTGGTCTGCTTCACCACTCGCTTGGGCCTCAGCAATGAGTTCTCGAAGCACTTGCGCATCTTCTAATGCGCCATGCAAGGTATTGAAATCTTGAAGATCCGCGTTGACCCGGCCGAGTTCAGTCGTAATTCCTCGGGCGGCATCGGCGTCATTCCACAAATCGGGATTGGCCGCCAACTCATCGAGTTCGGCTTTTCTCGCCTCTTGGTCAGCGACTTTTAAGTACTGCTTGGCTTCGGCGAGTCGACCAATGAGCTCCAAGAGCACGGCTCCAGAGTCACGAACGACTGCCTGACTATCGACCGGCTGCGCCATGGCAGAACTTGAACTTTCGGCCGCTGCCGCAAAAACACGGTTCATTGCGACCGAGTTTTTCTTCTGGGGCTTTGACAATGGGTTGAATCACCGCATCGAAGTCCGCTGGATCAAACGGGGTTTGCGGCTTCTCGGTGGCATCGATCTGCTGGCCAGTATCTGGAGCGAACTGCGCCAACATGGAACTGTCAGCGACCGGGTCGTCAGCTGCGACGTACACCGCACGGTTGAGGTCGACTTCTGCTGCATCATCAGGGGCTGCCTCAACGTGCAGCACATAGCGCAAGTAGTCGTCTTCAATCGCTTCAATCATCGTGCCAAACATCGAGAAACCTTCTCGCTGCCAGGCAACGAGTGGGTCTTGCTGGGCAACGGCTCGCAAGTTGATGCCCTCGCGCAAGTAGTCCATTTCAGCCAAGTGCTCTTGCCAGCGTTGGTCAATGATCTGCAACATAATGTCGCGCTCAATCATGCGCGCCGTTTCACTGCCACCGGGGAGCTCTTCGGCATGACGCTCGTAGTAGTCGAGCGCTTCTTCGACAACCGAATCAATGACTTGGGCCTGGTTTGAGGCCTTGCCCAAATCTTCAACGGTGAAGCGGGTTGGGTAGTACTGGTGGAGCTCAACGAGCAGTTGCTCCAAGTCCCAAGCTTCTGGGTAGTCGCCAGGGCAGCACTGCTTGACGAGTGCTTCAGAGGTTTCTTCTAAGAGTTGCGTCGTGCGCTCTTCTAAGTCTTCGCCATCCATGATGCGAATGCGCCATCCGTAGATGACCTTTCGCTGCTCGTTCATCACCAAGTCGTACTTGAGCACGTCTTTGCGAATTTCTGCGTTGCGGCCTTCAACAGTGTTTTGGGCTCGCTCAATTGCCTTTGAGACCATCTTTGCTTCAATGGGCTGGTCGTCGGGAAGCGTGCGCCCCATGACCCAACTGAGCGCTCCGGTGGCAAAGAGGCGCAACAGCTCATCTTCAAGCGACAAGAAGAATCGGCTCTCACCTGCGTCACCTTGACGTCCAGCTCGTCCACGTAACTGATTATCAATGCGACGCGACTCATGGCGCTCAGAACCAAGCACGTAGAGCCCACCAGCTTCTCGAACTTGCTCGGCTTCAACAGCGCACGCGGCAGTAGCAACTGTTAAGGCTTCCTCGTAGGCGGCGAGGCCTTCCTCACTTGACAGGTCCATTCCTCGAGAGAGCACTTCACGCTGGGCCAACAACTCAGCATTTCCCCCAAGAAGAATGTCCACACCACGACCAGCCATGTTGGTCGCAACCGTGACTGCTCCGAAGCGTCCGGCTTGTGCCACCACTTCTGCTTCACGGAAGTGCTGCTTTGCGTTCAGAACCTCATGAGGGATGCCGCGGCGAGTCATCATGGCGGACAAAATTTCCGACTTCGCCACCGATGCCGTTCCAATGAGCACTGGCTGGCCAGTCTCTCGGCGAACGAGGACGTCATCAATGATGGCGTTGAACTTCACCAGCTCGTTTTTGTAGATGACATCAGGCTGGTCAATGCGCCGTGGATCCCGATGCGTTGGGATTGGTACGACGGCCAAGTTGTACGTCGAGCCGAATTCACCAGCTTCGGTTTCAGCCGTACCGGTCATCCCTGACAACTTGTCGTACATCTTGAAGTAGTTCTGCAAGGTGACGGTTGCCCAGGTGTGGTTCTCGTCGTTGACCTTCACCCGCTCTTTGGCTTCAACTGCTTGGTGAAGTCCATCAGACCAGCGGCGGCCCTCCAAGGTCCGGCCGGTGTTCTCATCAATGATGTTGACTTCGCCACCACGCACGAGATAGTCCTTGTCGCGGTGGTAGAGCTCTTTGGCTCGAAGGGCTTGGGTCAGTTGATGCACGTAATTGGTCGAGACCGCTTCATACATGTTCTCGACGCCAAGGGCTCGCTCAACCTTGGAAATTCCCTCATCGGTCGGCACGACCGTCTTTTTCTCTTCATCGACTTCATAGTCAACTTCTGCGGTCAAGGTGCGAGCAATCGAGGCAAATTGACCGTAAAGCTTTGCCGTTTCTGAAGCAGGACCCGAGATAATGAGCGGTGTTCTCGCCTCGTCAATCAGAATCGAGTCGACTTCGTCGATGATGGCGAAGTGATGGCCTCGCTGGACCATTGCCTCGCGAGACCTCGCCATGTTGTCTCGCAGATAATCAAAACCGAGCTCGGTATTGGTTCCATAGGTGATGTCGCACGCATAGGCCTCGCGCTTCAACTCTGCATCGGTGATGTCGGGGCCAACTCGTCCAATACTCAGCCCTAAAAACTGATGCAGGCGACCCATCCACTGGCTGTCTCGAGTAGCCAAGTAGTCGTTCACCGTGACAACGTGCACGCCTTTTCCAGCCAGCGCGTTCAAATACACCGGAAGGGTCGACACCAAGGTCTTTCCTTCACCGGTTTTCATTTCGGCAATCCAGCCAAAGTGCAGTGCCATGCCACCCATGAGCTGCACATCGAAGTGGCGTTGCCCAAGAACTCGCTTTGCCCCTTCTCGAACCACGGCATAGGCCTCTACGAGCAAATCGTCCAAACTTTCGCCTTCGCTTAAGCGGGCTTTGAACTCAGTCGACTTGGCAGCAAGCTCTGGGTCTGAGAGCGCCACCATCTCCTCTTCGAGGTCGTTGATGAGCGGGACGATCTCAGCGAGGCGGCGAACCTTCTTGCCTTCACCGGCGCGTAGGACTTTTGAAAGGATGCTCATGGTGCACCAACTCTACCGGCTGGCTTCTTGCTTGGGGTTCCAACGAGGCGCAAGTGGTTGCGTGCGGCTGACCTGGTCTTTGACCCCACACTCGCCTGCAGCAGGGCTTCCTCAGGACGCAACCAAACAGATCTGTTCGGTATTGCCCTTCAGTCCTCCCGTCTCGATCTTGCCTCGGACGAGGCCTGAGACCGGCAGGGCTTACTTCTAAACCGCTCCATGCTCAGCGACCACAAGTCGCCTTACGTGGGTCGTTTTGCCTGCGACTGGCATCGACTTGCAACCACAGACCCGCACGCAACCACGTTCAGCCTAGGTCGTCTCACCCATGCCATCTCGTCGGTGCTTGAGCACTGGTCGAGCGGTGACGAAGAGCAGCACTCCACTGCCGATTCCTCCGGCGAGCAGAATGCTTCGAGGTTCATATGCCGTCACCGAAATTCCACCGGCCACCATCCCAAAGACGCTGGCTGCAGAGATGAGGGCACCAACCGCCGCCATCACGCGTCCGCGCAACTCTTCTGCAGTTTGGCGAATGATGAGGACGCCGACGTGAACGTTGGCCAAACCATTACCAAGCCCAGCAATGAAGAACCCAACCACGGCTTGTGGAATCGAGACCGAGCATCCTTCAACGACCACGCCAATTGAGAGCAACAAACAACCGAGAATTGTCCAGCGTTCATGACTGCTGTCAAGGCGAAGTTGGAACGTCACCGTTGCCGACGTTGCCAACATGCCAATCCCAAACAGCGCGCCAATGACACCAAAGGCCCCTGGAGAGGCGCCCAACGTCTCGGTAATAAAGAACAAATCCACCACACTGACGAGCGAAATGGCGAGGACAAATGCACACAAGGTGATCATCAGCGCCCGGAGAAACGTGTCCTTCCATAACGTGGCAAGTCCAGCAAACGCGTCGCCTCTTGGGCGCTTGCCCACCCGTGGCACTGGAACTCGATCGAGGCGAAGAAGGACCACAACGCCGAGCAGCGAGGCAAAACTCAACGCGTCAATCAACAACGGCGTGCGAAATCCACTCACTTCAACGAGAAGACCTCCAACAAACGGTCCAGCAATCTGCGCCAGCGTTGACCACGACTGTTGGAGACCAGAAGCCCTTGGAAGTTGCGCATCTGTGACCAGGCTCGGCACAAGTGCAGACCATGCGGGGTTGAGTACTGCGGTGCCCGCAGCCAAGAGCGCAATACACAAAAGCGACCAGTAGTCGCTGGTGAAAAACAGGGCCACGCAGAGGGCGAATTGGGCAAAAAGTGAAGTGAGCAAGATTGGTCTCGTGCGAACCGAATCAACTAACTGCCCAGCCCATGGGGCTAACAGCACGAGCGGCACCGTTCCGGCCAAAATGACGAGTGCCACCCCAATGTGGCCAAGGTCATGTTTGGCGCGAAACAACAGCGCGAAGATGGCAACCTCGTCACCAAGGATGGAGATACCTCGCCCCACGCTGACGGCCACCACCGAGCGAGGAAGCTTCAACTTCTCCTCGCTCATTCGCTGGAGCGGGCGCGAAATTCCGTTGCCACAGCCACGGTAAATCTGACGGCGAGCACCACTGCGGCAAGGGGAAGGAGCAGTGTCTGCAAGCTGTTTGCATGCTTGGCTTGGAAGCGAAAAGCCGATCGATGATGGGCAATGAGCATCTTGTAGGGCTGGCGACGCCTCGAGACACCTTCAACATGGGTGACCACAGCCCCTGGTGCGTAGCCAATGCCAAATCCGAGCTCGTGGGCACGAAAGCACAGATCAAGGTCTTCGGCAAACATGAAGAATTCCTCGTCGAAACCACCGAGCGCTTCAAAGGCTTCTCGACGGATCAGGAAACACGCTCCAGAAATCCAGTCAACACCCCACTTTGGTTTCGCGACATCGCCAGAGCGGTATCGAGCGGTAAAGGGGTTCTTTGGCCACAGGGGCGCAAGAAGTGCATGACCTGCTGCATCAAGCAGTGAGGGGAACCGCCGCACGGAGGGGTAGGTCTCGCCCGACCTGTCCAAGATCTTTGGACCAACCATGGCCCAGTCGGGTTGTTCACCTAAGGCTCGCACGAGTTCAGCAATCGCCCCATCATGAACGACGAGATCGGGATTACACACAAGAACCAGTGGCGTCGTAGTTGCGGCGACACCACGGTTGACTCCCCCACCAAAACCGAGATTGCAACCCGTTTCAATGAGGGTGACGTCGCCTTCAAGATCACCCAACACCGCCGCGCTCGTCCCTGATGCTCCATTGTCGACCACAACAACCGCACATGGTTGCGAAAGCAGTGACCCACAACAGGCGAGCAAGTCATCGCCACTGTGAAAATCAACAACGACAGCAGTTACTGCTCCTGGGCCAGAGGCCTCGGGGCTTCGCACTTAGAAGTCCTTGGTAAACCGGAACTTCACGAGAGCTTTGAGGGCGCCTATGCCATCGCGCCACGTGATCTTCTTGCCTTCATCGAACTCACGTCCGGCGTAGCTAATTGGGACTTCGTAGATCCGGTACCCACGGCGCAAAACCTTGGCGGTGATCTCAGGCTCAAAGTCGAAACGATTCGACACGACAGTCAGGTCCTTCAACACTCGTCGGTCAAATGCCTTGTAACAGGTTTCCATGTCAGAAAGCGTCGAGGAGTAGAGCACATTGGTTACGAGCGACAGCAATCGGTTCCCCGCCCAGTGCAGCGGCAGCATGTTCTTTCGCTGGCCAGTGAAGCGGCTTCCGTAGACGACAGAGGCTTTGTCTTTCAAGATGGGAGCGAGCAGTGCCGGCCAGTCATCTGGGTCATATTCAAGGTCCGCGTCTTGGATGACGACAATGTCACCACTTGCATGAGCCAGCCCAGTGCGAAGAGCTGCGCCTTTCCCTTGGTTTTTGTCGTGAGCAATGACGCGAACGGTTGAATCTTCGAGCGTGCGCAGAATCTTGTTCGTGCCATCGCTTGAGCCATCGTCAACGACAATGAGCTCGAGCGTCAAGCCAATATCGACTTGTCGAACACGACGGATGATCTCAGCCAAGGTGGCTTGCTCATTGAACACCGGCATGAGCACCGTCAAGGTGCGGTACTCCATGGGTTCGAGCTTGGTCTCAGCCACAACTACTCCTTGGTCAGCGATTCAGAAGAAAAATACTCCACAAGGTGCATGAGTCCGTCACGCAGGCTCACTGTTGGCTTCCACGAGAGCAACTCAGTTGCCAAGGTGATGTCGGGGCAGCGCCTCGTTGGGTCATCCGTTGGAAGTGGCGCAAAGGCGATATTCGATGAAGATCCCGTTACCTCGAGCACCAAAGCCGCGAGTTCAAGCATCGTGCGCTCGTCTGGATTGCCGAGGTTGATCGGGCCGCGCTCTGTTGATGCAGCCATCTTCATCAAGCCATCGACGAGGTCCGACACGTAGCAAAGCGACCGGGTTTGTTCTCCTGTGCCATAGACCGTCAGTGGCTCACCAGCCAAGGCTTGGCGCACAAAATTCGACACCACTCGCCCATCGCCTGGGTCAAGGCGGGGGCCATAGGTATTAAAAATCCGCACGAGCCCGACGCGAACATTTCGTTGCTGACCGTAGGCAACGGTTAACGCCTCGGCAAACCGCTTTGCTTCGTCATAGACACTTCGTGGGCCAACGGGATTGACATTTCCCCAGTAGGACTCCGGTTGCGGGTGAACGGTTGGGTCGCCGTAGACCTCTGAGGTTGACGCATGGACAAACCGTGCCCCGCTTTGCTCGGCCAATTCAAGCAACCGGCGCGTCCCCTCACTGCCAACCGCCAAGGTCTCAAGCGGGCGCTCTAAGTAGAACGGAGGTGAAGCAGGAGAGGCCAGGTTGAACACGAGATCAACATGGCCTTCGACCGGAACTTCCTTTGAGACATCGGCTTCACAGAACTCATGGCCGGCAGCAAGGAGTTGCGAAATGTTGGCCAGACTGCCCGAGGACAGATCATCAACAATGACAACGTCATGGCCTTCGGCCGCATAGGCATCAGCCAAGTGGGAACCTAAGAAACCCGCCCCACCAGCAATGACAACCCTCATGGTCGGCCAATACCGACGTAAGTGAAGCCGATCTTTCGCATTGCCGACGGGTCAAGCAAATTGCGTGCGTCGACGATCGATGGGGAGACCATTTCAGTGAACACCCGAGCAAAATCAAGCCAACGGAACTCTCGCCACTCGGTCAACAGCACAACGGCGGCTGCGTCCTTGACTGCTTCATAGGGGTCAGCGAATAACGAAATATCTGCCAGGTCTGGTGAAGAATCTCCGGGCGAAACGGTTGGATCGAAGGCGCTGAGCAGTGCACCACGTGCTTGCAAACGGTGGGCGATGTCAATTGCTGGTGAGCAACGTCGGTCATCGGTTCCGGCTTTAAACGTCAGACCCCACAGCGCTACGTTCTTGCCGTCCAGCCCCCCGACTGCCAAGTCAACCTTGGTGACGATGCGCTCAATCTGGGCCTCATTGGTTTCGACCGCCCCTCGAAGGAGTGAGAAGTCATAGCCGTGATCTGCGGCAATAGAAATAAGCGCAGCCGTATCTTTGGGCAAACACGATCCACCCCAGCCCGGTCCAGGGTTCATGAATTCAAAACCAATGCGCTTGTCATAACCAAGGCCCAAAGTGAGATCTCTCACATCGGCCCCAACGGCCTCACAGAGCCCAGCAATCGCGTTCATGAAACTGAGTTTTGTGGCCAAGAAGGCATTTGACGCGTACTTAATGGTCTCGGCCGTTGCCGTGTCGGTGATGACGACGGGGGCCTTCGTTTCTGAAAACAACTCCCCAACCGTGCTTGCAGCCGCCGCATCATCTGAACCAATGACAATGCGGTCTGGGTTGAAACTGTCAGCGACCGCAGTGCCTTCACGTAAGAACTCTGGATTGGACACAACAGAAACGTCAGCGCGCCCCAAGGCTTCTTCCACAAGAGCTGCGGTGCCAACGGGAACCGTTGACTTGTCGACCACAATTGCCCCGGATTTGAGTGACGGTGCAATTTCCCGTGCAGCAGCTAAGACATAGGAAAGATCAGCCGAACCGTCATCGCCTTGCGGAGTTGGCACGCACAAGAAAATGACATCCGCCGTGGCTGAAGCTTGGGCTGCATCGGAAGAAAACGTCAGGCGTCGGGAGGCAACACCTGACTTCAACAATTCTCCGAGGCCTTCTTCGACAATGGGTGATTCACCAGCACGCAACGTGGAAAGACGCTTTTCGTCGCGTTCGGCCAAGATCACCTGGTGGCCGAAGTGGGCGAGGATGGCAGCTGTTGGCAGGCCAACGTATCCAGCGCCAATGACCGCCACGCGCTTTGGGTTTTCCGTTAACGACGTCGTATTTTTCATGAAACATCGGTGCTTTCTGCAACGAGAAGATGAACAAGGCGATCAAGTGCTTCTTCCCACCTTGGCAACGGGCCCACCCCAACTGCTTGAAGAGCCGCTCCATCAAGCACTGAATACATTGGCCGCGAAGCTGGCGGAGCGGGAAGTCGATCAGCCGTAGCCACGGGAGTCACGAGTTGTGGATCAAGTCCAGCACTTGCAACCACCCGACGAGCAAGAGCAAACCAGGTTGTTGGACCAAAATTCGTTGCATGGACAATGCCACCAGGAGTTCGCTCGGCCAGGCCAACGAGGGCAACGGCTAAATCGGCGCTCAACGTTGGGCAACCAAATTGGTCATCAACAAAGGTCATAGGTGTTCCCGCCATGGCGAGTCGCAAAATGGTCTTCACGATGTTGTTGCCGTGAAACCCAGCCACCCAACTCGTGCGGACAATGGTCGACTCATCGCCACAGGACTGTTCTCCTGCGAGTTTGGTCACGCCGTAGACCGACAAGGGGTTCGTTGCATCGCTCGGCAAATATGGCGTTGTTGCTGTGCCATCAAAGACGTAGTCAGTAGACACGGCCAAGACCTTCGCGCCAACCACTCGAGCTGCCGCAATCACATTTGCCGTGCCATCTCGATTGACCGCCATGGCAACTTCGGGCTCAGATTCGGCTTTATCAACGGCGGTATAGGCCGCACCGTGGACAATGATCTCGGGGCGAAAGTCGGAAATGAACTCCATCGTGGCGGCTGAATCGGTGAGGGAAAAATCAGCGAGATCGCAACCTTTCACCTCGTGACCTGTTGTCAAGAACCGACCCGCATACTCAACTGATCCCGCCGCTGGGACTCTCCCCGAAAAGGCGTCAAGCAGGTCATGTCCGAGTTGACCCTCGGCTCCCGTTACGAGCACACGCATAAAAACAGCCTACTTGTGCACCTTCAGGTGCTTGGCGTCATGTTGTTGGGCGAAGGTGGACAACGTCTCCCGCGTGGAACCACGAGAGTTCTCCATTGACTTGTACACCGAGTTCGCCGGCAACACCAATGCGTACCGCTTGTCCAACAACAAAAGAGTCGGCAAGCTCGACGCGAACTTCATGACCCAAGGTGGAAAGAACGGCGCCATATTCTTCGAGCAACCCCTGCCGACCGACAACCGTACTTAAAAGGCCCTGACGAGGTCCAAGCTCATCGAGCAACAACGCGAGAAACGCATCTCGATCAATTTCTTTACCTGTTGCTTTGAGCAGCGAGGTCGCCGTGGCTTGCGGTGGACCACTGAAGGTCAAATTGACCCCAATACCAACAACGAGTGCCAAGTCGTCGGTGCCGAGTGGAGTCGTTCCATCTCGGGCAACTTCAGCCAAGATGCCGCCGAATTTCGCACCAGCAAAGAGCAGATCATTTGGCCACTTGAGCAACGGGGTCTCCCCAGTTGCTCGCCCAACAGCTGCTCGAGCAGAGAGAGCCATCGCAATGGTTGCCAAGTGCGCTTCACCAAGAGCAATGGTGGGGCGAAGCAAGACAGAACACAGCAGCGATGACTTTGGCGGTGCCTCCCATGTCCGGTCACGTCGCCCCCGACCAGCGGTTTGGAAATCAGCCACGTAGACGGTGCCAGATGGCGCTCCAGCAACAGCCTCAGCAACAAGCGAAGTGTTTGTTGAGCCGAGCGACTCGAAATGATGAATGACGGGATTCCAAGGCTCTGGCATGCAACAGACGCTAGACACTGAACAAGGGTCACGAAGTCGCGTGAAGGTGGTAGCCGTGTCGTCTACCGTAAAGGGGAACTACGAAGGGGACACTCAGGTGCTGAAGAAGGTTCTGGTCGCTAACCGAGGTGAAATTGCCGTGCGCGTGCTGCGGACGTGCCGAGAGATGGGTATCGCAACGGTCGCGGTGTACTCAGAGCTCGACCGCGACGCACTCCATGTGCGCTTGGCCGATGAGGCGTATGCCCTGGGTGGGCAAACCGCCGCTGAGAGTTATCTCAACACCGAAGCCATTCTCGATGCCATTGAGAAGTCAGGCGCTGACGCTGTTCACCCCGGCTATGGCTTCTTCTCAGAAAACACCGACTTTGCTCGGGCAATCACCGCCCGAGGCGTGACCTTCATTGGACCTCCTCCTGAGGCCATTGAAGTCATGGGCGATAAAATCAGTTCTCGCATTGCCGCTGAGGCTGCTGGCGTTTCCGGCGTGCCTGGCCGTTCACAAACCTTGGTGCACGCAGACGAAGTCATTGCCTTCGGTGAAAAATTTGGCTGGCCCGTTGCCATCAAGGCTGCCTACGGCGGCGGCGGACGAGGCATGAAGGTCGTCAAGGGCGCGGACGAAGCAGCTGCTGCGTTTGAATCAGCCCAGCGTGAATCGCTCGCCTACTTCGGTCGCGACGAGTGCTACGTCGAGCGCTACCTCACTTGGCCTCGCCACATTGAAATGCAGGTCTTGGCTGATACCCATGGCAACACCTTGTGGCTTGGCGAGCGCGACTGCTCTTGTCAGCGTCGCCACCAAAAACTCGTTGAAGAGTCCCCGGCAGCAAACTTCCCCGATGAGGTCCGCCAAGCCATGGGTGAAGCAGCCGTCAAGGTTTCGAAAGCTTGTGGGTATGTCAATGCCGGAACCGTTGAGTTCTTGTACCAAGACGGTGAGTTCTACTTCTTGGAAATGAACACTCGCCTTCAAGTCGAGCACCCTGTGACTGAACTCGTGACCGGTCTTGACTTGGTTGAATGGCAACTTCGCATTGCCGCAGGTGAAGCACTCACCTTTGGTCAAGACGAAGTCCGCCGACAAGGACATTCCATTGAAGTGCGCATCAACGCCGAAGACCCCTCAGGGGGTCGCTTCACCCCAAGTCCTGGAACACTCACCAAATTCACCCAAGCCAGTGGCCCAGGTGTGCGGATGGACGCTGGCTACATGGAAGGCGACACCGTCTCGCAGTACTACGACAACTTGATTGGCAAGTTGGTGGTGTGGGCAGATGACCGCGAGCACGCTCGCCGTCGCATGCTCCGAGCTCTCGAAGAGACCGTGATTGAAGGTCTTGCCACCACCATTCCTGCTGCCGAGCGAATCTTGGAGCACCAGGACTTTGCTGATGGCATCCACTCAACAAAGTGGGTTGAAGAGGTCCTCGACCTGTCTGATCTCGTGGTCAACGTCACGTCCGGTGAGGCTGACGACCAAGGCCGATTGGCAAAGGCCGTCACGGCTGAAGTCAACGGTCAGCGCTATGAGATGACCCTCTACCTCCCCGAGATGCAAGCTGTTGCTGGTGTTGCGCAACCAACGAAGAAGGCTCGTCGCAGTGGTGGCTCAAGCGCAGTCATTGGTCAAGCAGGAGCGGTAACGGTCCCCATGCAAGGCACCATTGTGAAGGTCATGGTTGAAGTTGGCGACGCGGTCGAAGCCGGCCAGACCATCTGCATCTTGGAAGCAATGAAGATGGAGAACCCGATCACTGCCGGTGCGGCTGGAACGGTGACTGAGTTGAAGGTCACAGCTGGTGACAGCGTGGCCAACGGCGATGTCGTTGCCATTGTCGAATAACGGTGACCACGCCCTATGAGATCGCTTCTCAAGCAGTTCTTGAGGCGAAAGCTGCGCTGACGGGGGTCAACCGGTTCGTCCACTCGCACCCAGAGCTCAACTTCCACGAAGTCGAAAGTGCGCGCTGCGTCGCTGATGCATTAGAAACTGCAGGCTTCTTGGTTGAACGTGGGACCTACGATCTGCCAACCTCGTTTCGAGCCACCTTTGGCTCGGGCAGTCTCATCGTTGGCATCTGCGCTGAATACGACGCCCTTCCCGAAGTTGGCCATGCTTGTGGTCACAACATCATTGCCAGCGCTGCCGTTGGCGCAGCCATTGGGTTGAAAGCCGTTGCCCAAGCCTTAGACCTCACCGTCGTTGTCCTCGGCACCCCAGCCGAAGAAGGCGGTGGTGGCAAGGTGATGATGCTTGAACGTGGTGCGTTTTCAGATCTTCACCTCGCCATGATGATTCACCCCTGGGCATCAGAACGCCTCGAAGCGACCTGTCTTGCGGTCAGTCACTTTGACGTCACCTTCACCGGCAAGGCTGCTCATGCGTCAGGCGCTCCTTGGAAGGGACGAAATGCTGCAGACGCCATGGTGATTTCCCAAGTTGCCATTGGACTCCTTCGTCAACAACTCTCCCCCGGCGAGCAGATTCATGGCGTGGTGACCAGTGGCGGCGAAGCAGCGAATGTCATCCCCGAACTCGTGACTGGTCGCTTCATGTGCCGGACCCATCGCGTTGAAGACTTAGACGACCTCCTTCGTCGAGTGCGGCAGTGCTTCCAATCTGGAGCACTGGCAACCGACACGGAATTCTCCATGGCGTTTCGCATGCCGAATTATTCCCATATGGAATCTGACCAGCGACTGCTTGGTTCGTATCGCCGCCATGGCGAACAACTCGGTCGCAGTTTCGCCGAAGATGACGCCGGAGTACCAAAGCCGACACTGTCGACTGATATGGCCAACATTTCTCTCATCGTGCCAACCATTCACCCCTTGGTGAAAGTTGAAGCAGGCGGGGCATCGAATCACCAATATGAGTTTGCTGCTGCGTGCATCAGCGAATCGGCCGACAAAGCAATGATCGATGGGGCGCTCCTCATGGCACTCACCGCAATTGATGTTGCTGTCGACCCCAGTTGGCGAGAAGATCTCGAACTCGCCCGCCAGCGCAGAGCCTCGACCAAGGAGCAATCATGATTCTTGAACACGCCTACTTAGAAGTCACCGAAGGTCAAGAAGATGCGTTCTTGGAAGCACTCCAATCGGTCAAACACTTGATTGCGAGAACTGATGGATTCATTGGGCTCGAAGTTTCTCGCTGCGTCGAACAATCATCGAACTTCCTCCTGCTTGTTGAGTGGGAGTCACTCGAAGCGCACACCGTCAATTTCCGTGGTGGGCCCGACTACGACCGGTGGCGTGAAGCGCTCCACCACTTCTACGTGACCATGCCTCGAGTCGAGCATTTCGAAGTGGTTGAGGTTGCCTGAGCAAGGCAAAACGTTCTCGGCGCTGATTGCCGCGAAGTTGCAAGCCGGAGTTCCTAAGGTTGGGGCGTGGCCAGTTACCAACCTGCGCACGCTCGCAAAGACCCGAAGCGCACCCCCTCGCGACGACGCATTGTTCTCGGCTTGGGTGGCGTTGCTTTGGCCATGGTTGCCATATTTGGGCTGAACAGCCTCTCGTCTGCTCCAATTGCTCAACCACTCGCTGGGGCTGCAGTCACTGCGGTGACGACAACGACAGCACCGGAGGCAAATCCTTTTGCTGCACGCGTCGATGCGTATCTCGCTACTCGCCAGGGAACGGTGTCGGTGGCGTTTGAAGACTTGGCCACCGGCCAGATCACCCTGCTTGGGAGTCAAGCGCCACAATTCACGGCGTCCATGTCAAAACTCGACATTGCGGAAACCCTGGTCCATCAGCAAAAAGCTGGTGCACCCATCGTTCCTCTTAGCCTCAAATCAACAGTTGCCTCAATGCTCGAGTGGAGCGACAACGACGCTGCGGTGAAGCTCTGGAAAGCGGTTGGTAACGGCCCTGCCATTCAAGCCTTCAACCAGGCTATTGGGATGGATTCCACGCAAGTCCCCTACTACGAAGCCTTTGGTCGGGTGAAGACGACTCCGCACGATCAACTGACGCTGCTGTCGCAGTTGCTTCCTCAATCAACGGCCTCGCTGCTGTCGAGTGCACAGCGGCACTATCTGTTGACCTTGCTTGATCACGTGGTGGCTGATCAACGCTGGGGAGTGAGCGGCGGCATGCCACCGGGGGCGACCGCAGTCCTCAAAAATGGCTGGGTTCCTCTCGATGGCATGGGGCAACCTGACTGGCAGGTCAACAGCGCCGGCTGGGTTCATGGTGGTGGCGTCAACTTCTTGCTCGCGGTCATGACGACTGAGAATTCCAACAAGGAATACGGCGTGGCGACCATTGACGGGGTTGCTCGAATCATCGAACAGGTCTTGGCCAGCCAAAACCGCACACGTGCGTAACTGCAACGGGCCACTTGCGATCTGCCTACCATGAGGTATGCGCATTGTCTCGTGGAACGTCAACGGTATTCGAGCAGTTCACAAAAAAGAGCTCTTTCACCCATTTCTTGAATCACTGAAGCCCGACGTTGTCTGCTTGCAAGAAATCAAGTCCCAAGAACACGAATTCGATGGCGACCTCTCCGAGTTTGATGCCCACTGGCACCCAGCGGTGAAGAAGGGGTACTCAGGGACAGCGATTTTCTCAAAACCCCAACCGCTGTCGGTCACGAAAGGCCTACCGAAGCAAATCGTCGACAAGTTTGACTTGACCAACGATGATTTTGGTGACGTGAGCAGCGAAGGCAGAGTCGTCACCGCCGAGTACGACGACTTCTACCTCGTCACGGTCTACACCCCCAATGCCAAAGGTGACCTTGGCCGCTTGAAGCTCCGCCACGAAAAATGGGACCCAGCATTTCTGGCCTACATGAAAAAACTTGAGAAGAAGAAGCCGGTGATTTTCTGCGGCGACTTAAATGTGGCTCACCAGCCCGAAGACTTGGCTAACCCGAAGCCCAATGAGGGAAAAGCTGGCTACACCGATGAAGAGCGCTCCGGCTTTGAGCAGTTTTTGACTGCAGGCTTTGTTGATACCTTCCGCATGTTCACCGAAGGCAACGGTCACTACACCTGGTGGTCCTATGTCACCGGAGCCCGAGCACGAAATGCCGGTTGGCGTATTGACTATTTTCTCGTTTCCGCTTCACTGAAAGACCGAGTGATTGCCGCAGAGATTCACGCCGACATCATGGGCAGCGATCACTGCCCCGTCTCCATCACCTTGGCTGACTGACCGAAAAATCACGGCTGAACACGACGGGCAAACAACTCCATTGTTCACCAAGGTGACGAAGGGCAGACCGTTCGCTACGTCGCTCTTGGCCTTCTGAGGTCGTTGACCAAGCCGCAAAGACGGGCCAACGTGCTCGTTCGTTAGGGCAGTTGATGAACCACGAGCGGCATGACTGCTTTCGCTCCGGCTTCTTTGAGCAACGTCGAAGCGACGGTCATGGTCCAACCGCTTCGATAGGTGTCATCAATGAGCAGCAGTGGTCCAGTTGAAGGAATCTTTACTCCTTGACGCACGGTGAGTGAGGCAAACAATTGCTCCACTTTGGCTTTGGATGCTGCTTGGGGTTCTGGGGCTCGCCCACCGACTTGCAGCGCGTCAATCAAGTCCAACTTCCCAACCGACGCGATGCGTTCAGCCAAATTCATCACGAGCATCGGGTGTCGCCGAGAAGGCATGGGAACAACCGCAACCGGTCGCTCGGACCATTTGGTCCGCCACGCTGAAAGCACGGCAATGATTCCAGCGATGGTCTCTTCGTCGAGCAGCCCGTCAGGACCAGCCACGCTCCGAGCAGCACCTCGCCAAGCCGGAGCGTCGGCAAACAGGAGGGCTCGACCAGGTGTCAATCCGGTAATGCGACCCCGACGTCCACCGTCAAGCCCGCTCGGCCAAAGTTTTCGAGGCTCAATCACCACCTCTTCACCTTGGAGAAACGTCGTTGCTCCTCGCAACGATTCGACCTCAAGGTGAAGACCCTCAACCGGAGCTTCACCAGTGCACACTGAACAACGTCCACACGGCGAAGGATTGAGGTCATCAAGGGCGAGTTGGAGAAACTGCATGAGGCATCCTTTGGCTGCCGCATAAGAACGCATGATCTCTGCCTCGCGTGCTCGAGCGGCTTTGACGCCCTCCCACTTCGCATGGTCAAACACATACGGCGTGCCAGTTGATCGCCAGCCTCCGTCCACTCGTTCAACCGCTCCTTCAACCGAGACGATCTT